>CAMBZK010000115.1 GCA_945872225.1 candidate division TM6 bacterium UASB124 | reverse complement strand
GGCTTCAACGTTTGTTTTTGCAAAATATGCGGTGCAGTTTGCAAGCCCGACCTTTTTAATTGGGTTTCGCATGGTGCTTGCTGGCATTATGCTTCTTTCATTTTGTTTAGTCAAAGGAAGGGGAAGCTTAGGGCTTAAAGCAGATGATTATTGGTTGTTTTTTAAAACGGCGCTTTTCCACATCTATTTAGCTTTTACGCTGGAATTTTGGGCATTGCAATATGTTGGCGCTTTAAAAACAACGATGATCTTCTCTGTAACGCCATTTGTAGCGGCTATTTTGGCCTATTTGTTATATAACGAACGCCTTAATGCAACAAAAAAATTTGGTATTGTGGTGGGCGCACTGGGGCTTATACCCGTGCTCTTGTCTACAGGGGAGCAGCTTGTAGTCAGATCAAGTGCTTGGAGTTCTATTAGCCTACCTGATGTTGCCTTGTTGGGTGCTGTAATTTCATCGGCATATGCCTGGTTCTTAGTAAAGCAGCTGATGCACAAAGGTTACAGTTTTGTTTTAATCAACGGCATTGCCATGCTCGTTGGGGGTCTTATGAGCCTATTAACGAGTGTTTTACTTGATGGCTTTACTATGCCGGTTAATAATTGGCCAGCATTTTTGTGGTGGGTGTTGCTACTTATCATTAGTGCAAACGTTATTGTATATAATTTATACGGCTCGCTTCTCCGTTACTATAGCATCACATTTTTGACCTTTGCAGGGTTCTTATGCCCAAGCTTTGGTGCAGTCTATGAATGGCTATTAACAGGAAAAGCAATTTCATGGCACTATATGGTTAGCCTAGTGCTTGTCATGCTTGGGTTGTATATTTTTTATCGCCAAGAGCTTGTCACTGATTATCAGACTAAAGACAACTAAATGTTTGTCCTTCAGTCATTATTACTCGTGACTGTTTGGTTGCAACGTTTTTTCAATTAATTGTTTTAAGTCGTTAGATGCGGTTGCAAGGTCGTCATTCACGATGTAGTGATCAAATAGTGGATGCTCTTGCTCTACCATAATTTCTTGCGCAGCTATTGCAATTCGTCGTTCTAACGCAATGCCAGTTTCGCGACCACGTTTTTGTAAGCGTTCAGCGATGGCTGTCAGGCTTGGTGCGGTTAGCCAGATTAAAATGGCCGGTGGATAGAGCTGTTTAATTGTTTTTGCGCCAGCTCGATCGGTTACTAAAACAAATGATTTACCCTGCTCTATGGCATCAATAACGCTTCGTGGGCAGCCATACAGGTTGTCGTCGTAGGAAGTTGTTTCAAGAAAAAAACCATCTGTTTGTTTTGCGATAAAATCAGCAAGGCTTATAAAATAGTAGTCAATCCCATTTTGTTCATGCAGGCGTGGTTGACGTGTTGTATAGGTAATAACCTTTTCAAGTAACTCTTTTTCGTGTAATAATTCAAAGGCGCGTCTCGCTACGGTTGTTTTACCACCGCCAGTTGGTGCCGAAATAACAAATAAATGGCCGACTGATAGCATTATTCTCCTTGCCTGGTGTTACAGAATTATCGAGCAATGCGCTATGGTAAACAAAAATGATAAAAAAGTTTAGTGTTTTTTAGAGGAATACTAAATCAATCGAAAAGCCGTTATAATGCAACTAATGTTAAGAATAAGGAGCGCTATGTTGAGTACATTATATTTTTCGTTAGTCTTCAGTGGGTTGTTGTTTAGTGTAACGCCATTATTGGCCAAAGAAGTAGTTACTGTTCCGGCTGATACCCTCGCACAAGAAGAAGAGGAGGCCTTAACTGTTTACAAGGTTTTCTATAGTGAACAATCAAAATTACCAAAACAAGATGTAACAAGGCTGCATTTATATCAACTCTTAAAACCCATAGATGCTCACTTAAAAGAAGTAATCGATGATCTTAAGCTGAGCAATGCCAGCATGAGTCAGTTAGAGGTGTTGTTTAAAGCATCGAATATGTGCTCACAGACGATCAAAAGCATGGAAAACCTTGTGCTCCTCTTTAACACAAAGGCATATGAGGCTATCTCGCAGTTTAAATGGCAGTTTCTAAGTGTTTGCCAAACCTTGAAAGAGCATGGCACAGCCGTGAGCCCTCGTCATATTCGCGAACTGGCGCCCCGTGTCAAAAAATTTCATGCGGCAATATTTAACTATTTATATGCACACAAAGAGTTTATGGATGCTGAAGAGGCTGAATTGTTTAACGAGATGAATCGTTTTTGCAGCTGTCTTCGCTTTTGCATTTTACCAGGCTGTGAAGAGTATTTTTGCTTTAGTTTTGTAGATACCGTCACGGATCGAGTAATTTTTAGGCCGCTTGAATTTGCGCTTGATCACAAAATAGCTACCCTTGCTGGAGCTGTTGTTCTGGTTGGCGGTTTATGGATCCTTAAAAATAAGCTTGTTTCTGCTTGAGGTGTGACGCTTTATTTAAATTATGGCATACTGGCGCTTGGTTTAAAACTTTTAAATAATTAGCAGAGGTACATGCATGAGCACGCTTCCAGACATTAACACGCAGTTTGCTGAATGGTATCAGGAAATCATCGTAAAAACCGGTATTGTTGATAGCAGCCCGACCCGTGGATGTTTTGTGATTAAGCCGTATGGCTACACAATGTGGGAGCTGATTCAGCAACATGTCGATGGTAAAATTAAAGCCCTTGATGTTGAAAATGCCTACTTTCCGCTTCTTATTCCCAAATCATTTCTCACCAAAGAAGAAAAGCACATTGAAGGATTTTCTCCTGAGCTTGCAGTAGTAACCCATGGTGGTGGCAAAGAGCTAGAAGAGCCTCTCGTCGTTCGGCCTACGTCTGAAACCATGATCTACTACATGTTCTCCCGTTGGATTTCTTCATACCGTGATCTTCCCCTGAAAATCAATCAGTGGGCAAACGTTGTGCGCTGGGAAATGCGTACGCGTCCATTTGTTCGCAGTCTTGAGTTTTTATGGCAAGAAGGGCACACCGCTCATCGTACGCACGAAGAAGCCATAGAAATGGCACTAGCTGCGCTTGAGATGTATCGCAGCACCTACGAAGATTTTTTAGCTGTCCCCGTGATTACAGGTATGAAGTCTGATAGTGAGCGTTTTGCTGGAGCGGATCGTACTTACACGGTTGAAGGTTTGATGCATGATGGTAAAGGGCTGCAAAT
>CAMBZK010000114.1 GCA_945872225.1 candidate division TM6 bacterium UASB124 | reverse complement strand
ATCATCAGCACGTGGTCGATGCAAACCAAGCATGCCACACCAGCTGTCAGAAAACCACAAAGGGTTTATTTTATCATTGTCTGTCCAAACCGTAAACACATCAAGGAGCGTCACATTTTGGTTCGGCTGGCTTGGCTTGTCTTTTGGTGGGGCCAACGGCGGCGAATAAAAAATATCCAATGTTTGCAGCCCAGGCACCGTCAACAACTCAGATACATCGTAGAGCCGTTTTTTACGCTTTTTAAAGTATTCTACTAAGCGATCGTGCACCTCTCCTTGCTTCAACGTCGGCTTAATTTCAAGACGACGAATAAAATCGGCAAAGGGCTTTTTAAAAGACATGCTGGCAAAATCAAACACCTTGTTAATGTTCAATTTGCCCTCTTCGGACGAAATACAAAACTTAATTGATCCATCGACACGATCAGTTTTTTTACGCAGCACACAGGTTTGCCAGCGATTAAGATTTGGCAGCACGCGCTTGAGCATCGCTAGCTTTTTTTTATTTTCTTCCTGTTCCGGTGTTTTAGCATTTTCAGCTGGGCTTCGGTCTTTTTTCTCGTCAGCGTCATCAACCAAGCTCAACTGGGCAATAGCCAATTGAATACCGCTGTACGCCAAAAGCTCGGCCTGCTCACGCGCAAGCATCACTCCCGTAAAACGATTATTGAGAAACACCCCTTTGATCACACCCTGCAGCAAAAACATAATGGCTGCAATCGTCATGAGCGCATACAAAACAACCGACCCTCGACGACGCATCATGGTGTAGCCCCCTGTAATTTGACCATAGCAACACCATTTGGTTGCTCTGCTGGCGCAGGCTGAGCTGGTTGCCCTGGTTGTTGTGGTGCCGGTTCTGGCTTATCAAGCTCTTCAAGCTTTACCCGTTTTGATGGGTAGGACGCGATTGTAATCGTCTCACTAAATTGTACTGACTTAGCTGTTTCACCCTGCCAAAACAATAGCCACATGGTAACACTACGCGGCACAATACCCTGAAATGTTTCCCTATCACCCCATGACAAACTCGACAAAGCTTCACCCTCAGGGATCTCTTTCTCTTGCTCATCTTTTTTGCGCGGTACATCTTTTTTTAATATTTCGCCTGCAACAAAAGCCCCACGTAGATTATCCGCTACCACATAACGCTGAGCAGCCGTTGACTCAGTCCCTTTTGCTTGCGCATCGGTAATATCCGTAACCTCTTTGCGTACCAATGAAAAAACATCACGATCACGCTTTGTCAGTTTTTTATTTTTTTCTAATTCATAAACCACGCGCACCAACCGCGGCTGTTTCTGCTCGTACACGTGCAAAGGGTTGGTCGTTACAAAGCTCAGCTGTTTAAGCGGATAGCGCCGTTCGCCCTCAATTTTTGTGGCATCAAGACGATCATCGAACGAACATAGAAAATATGGCTGATAGGCTGCTTTTTCAAGAGCCTCTTTCTTCTCTTTAGGCAGCTCTTCTTCAGCTTTTTTCTTCTGCTTACCTTCTGCTGTTTCATCGCTAAAAAATGTCTCTGGAATAAATGCGCTACTCACATCGGTACGCAACTGATAAAACGCTAGGGCCGCACCACGTTGCATGGTCGTTGTTTGCCGCATAAAATCAATATGACGCGTTACCGTCACATAAACGCGCATCAGGCCATAAAGTAAAACGCACGAAAGGCCGACGGCTAAGAGCATTTCAAAAATGGTAAAGCCAGCGGAAGCTCGCTCTTTCACCCCTACAGGGCGTCCTTCGACAAGCTCAGGAGGAGCGAGATATACATAATTTTTTTTAAGTTTACAAGATTGAGACAGACCGCTCACCCTGAGCCTGTCGAACGGGCGAAGTCCGCTAAGACGAGAAAGAGCGGCAAATAAACTCTTCATAACCTACGTCCGTTTCTTTTCTTCAGGCAGATACATAAAATAGACCAGCTCTGCATGCTGCTTGTAGCCAGGTCGTTCTTGCCAGGTCATATCCGTCACGAGCATGCGCATCTGTTTGCTAATCGGTACTACTTTTGATTTTTTTGCCACATCATGCAGTGCCGTTTTCGCTTTCAATGCGCCATCGTCATACTCTTTTTTTACCAATTTTAATTTTTCGGCTGTCGGGACTTTCAGCGCATCAAACATTGCTCGTTTGACCAGGTATATTTTTTGCAGCATGCTCCGATCTTGCTCCAGCCGATCAAATGATCGCATCTGCAGACGTACAATAATACCCAGACTCATCGTCAAGAGCCCAAGCACTAACAGTACCTCAAGAAGCGTAAAACCGCTTTTATTCTGGCTTAAGTTTGCCTTCATACCGATCAAATGACCCCAAAAAGGGATTTAACTGAAACAACACAATCTCTTCTGCGCTCTTATTTACTTTTGCAACCTGCACCGTCACCGGCTGCATCATACCATCAGGAATCACGTAACAAAAAGCACTTGGCTCTTGCTCTGATAACACGTTCCGCTTGCCAAGGTAGACTGCGCGTAAACTTCTGCCATCCTGCAATGCTAATCTTGTTGGCATATAATCAGATTTTATGGTGCGATACTTTTTCTTTTCAGCGTCTTCTGGATCTTGATACTCTTCTTCAATAAAAATAGAACCTTGCTTGTTATGCTTTTGATCAAAAACTAGGCGATACACTTTGCGCTTTGCAATCGCCTCCTGGCGAGCAAAATGTGCTAGCTGATTTAAGCTCTCATGAAATACTTCCCAGCTCTCCTGGGGCTTTTTGCGGTGCAACAACGGGGCTATGAGTGAGGTCAAAAGGCACCCAAGAAAAATCACGGCCAAGAGTTCGATCACCGTAAATGCACGCTTATTGTTTTGCATAGCTACCTAAAAAAGGGCCCGAGCAGTATTGCTCGGGCGCAAACATTATTATTAAGCGCCAGCGTCTAAGCGCTCAGGATCTTCTTCAGACTGCGTCGGCCCGAGATAAACCAACTCATACGTTTTGTATTTGCCCTTAAACATTTCTGGGGGGCAGTTATAAATAATCTCATTGCCTGCGATATCAGTAATGCCATCTTCTTTTAAGAACGGCCACTTGCTTTCAGCACGTTTGTAACGATCATCATTTGGACGAGGATTTTCAACGAGCGCACGCAAGCCTTCACGTGATGTTGGAAAACCACCAAGCTCCATG
>CAMBZK010000113.1 GCA_945872225.1 candidate division TM6 bacterium UASB124 | reverse complement strand
AGCTCGCGCACAACGATAACAGCCTTGCTAGCCGACTTTTTGGGCAAAGCAACGGCTCATGAAGCAAGCGTTATAGCCTATCTTTCGCTCGGCTCCCTTACGCCGCCCTATCTCAAAGCACAATTTAATCTAGCAGAAAAAAGCTTGGTAAGCGTTATAGCCCAACTATTGGGCCATCACGTTGATGCGGTAAAAAAAGAACTGAAACACGTTGGGGATCTTGGCTCGGTGGTTGCTGGCTACACGTGGGGTGTTGATGCGTCAGTGCTTTCATTAATTGATATTGAGCGGTCATTGCAGCACGTACTTGAGATGGGTGGGACAGGTTCTCAAGATATTCGCGAACAAGCTGTTGTTAAGTTATTGCGTGCGCTTGATCCAATTTCTGCAAAATATGTTCTACGCATTATTGAAGGCAATTTGCGGCTTGGCTTTTCTGATATGACCTTGCTCGACGCATTTTCATGGATGCATGCAGGAGATAAATCGCTTCGTGCCGACCTAGAGCTGGCATACAATATTTCAGCTGATATAGGGCTTATTATTGCGACGCTTAAAAGCGCTGGCATCAATGGGATCCAAGCTTTGACAATTACGCCAGGGATCCCTATTCGTCCAGCCGGGGCTGAGCGACTTTCTGATGCTGCAGCAATTATAAAAAAACTTGGGAATTGTGTTGCGCAGCCAAAACTTGATGGGTTTCGCTTGCAGGTTCATTTAGATAATCGAACAACGCACAAGACAGTGCGATTTTTTTCACGCAACTTACTTGATATGTCGGCAATGTTTCCTGACCTCATTGCATCATTGCATGAACTGCCTGTTGATCAATTGATTGTTGAAGGGGAGGCAATTTGTATTGACCCGCAAACCGGCAGTTTTTTACCCTTTCAAGAAACAGTAAAGCGCAAGCGTAAGCATAATATAGAGCAAGTGGCAGAAGATTTTCCACTCAAACTCTATTTGTTTGACGTGCTTTTTTTGAACGGCAATTCACTGCTTAACCTGTCGCATGCAGAGCGTCGTGATGTTCTTATTAAGCTTTGCGATAAAGCTAGTATCAAGCAGCATGGGATTATTAAAGTAATTGAAGAACATGCTGTGCACGACGCAGAGGCTTTATATAACTATTTTGAAGAGACGATAACGATGGGTCTGGAGGGGTTGGTCGTGAAACGCCCCGATGCACTATATCAACCAGGTAAGCGTAATTTTAATTGGATTAAGCTCAAGCGCGAAGAAACAGGATCGCTCGATGATACTTTAGACTGCGTAATCTTAGGTTACTATGCAGGCCAAGGAAAGCGTGCTCAGTTGGGGATAGGGGCGCTGCTAGTTGGGGTTTATAATCCTACTAATGATGAGTTTCAAACTGTCGCCAAGATTGGCACAGGCTTTACCGATACTGAATGGCGTGAGGTAAAAAAATCTTGTGATGCCAGCAAAATTACCCATCAACCACATAATGTAGTTTGTAATAAAGAGTTGTATCCAGATGTTTGGGTTGATCCATCAATAGTATGCATGATTCGCGCAGACGAAATTACCCTATCACCATCGCATACAGCGCATGCAACAGCAGAAAAGCTTGGCTATGCACTTCGCTTTCCCCGGTTTATGGGCTATCGGCCAGATAAATCTATAACGGCAGCGACAACCTCATTAGAGGTGCAGTCGTTGTATCAGCTGCAGTTTGAAAAAAAGGCTAAAAAATAAATCTTACGATGATTTTGGAGGGGTTCCACTGCTAGGTGTGCCCGCTGTCGTGGCGCTTTGTGCTGTTGCGGCAGCATTGTTAATGCGTGTAGTATTAATAGTGGCAACCAGAGCATTTAAATCATTTTGCGCTTTTTCTGCTGCTTTTTTCATAGTCGTTGCATCATTGGTTTCTGCCGTAGTTGAGGCTGTTTGTGTTGCTCCTGCGATTGCCGCTGTAATGTTTGTTGAGCATGCGGTAATGCTTGGTGTCTTGCCGGTAAGAATGCTGCCAAGCGTATCATTAACATTATTGTTTTTACTATCGCAAATAGCTTGTGCGGCAAGGGCTTCTTTTAATTTGTCTTGCGTATCGTGCAACTGTTGCTGCAGTAATTGTTGTTGCTCTGTGTATTTTTTAGCATTGTCGGAAGCTGTTTTTTTCTCTGTTGCGATACTTGTGTATTGTTTTTTTGCATCGTCCAGAGATGCTTGTAACGATGTAGTAATCCCTTGCAGCGTGCTGAGGTTTGCAGTGAGTGTTGCTTTAAAATTATCAAAGGTTACTGGTGTTGTAGCTATCGCAGTAGTTGATGATTGTAACCGCCAGGGGAGCATTATCAAGCTGCAGAGTAATAGTATTAATTTCATATACGGTTCCTAGGATATTTTACTTATTTGATGAAAGCAGTGCACGGAAATCTTGTGCGGCTTTAAGGGGGCTTTCTGCTCTGGTTACTGGTGATCCGATCATGATGCCTTGTGGTTTGAGCGAGGCAACTTGCTCAACATTAGAAAGATCAACTTTGCCTGTTATAAAAATGGGCAGGTTGGTATTGTCTCGAACATTATGCCAAATAGAGTCAATATCGCTACTGTCTTCCATGTGTGGTGCATGGTGCAAAATCAACATGTCAACGCCAAGATTAGTTGCATCCATGGCAGCTTGCCCAAGACAAGGGGCATCCAAGAGATCGAGCGCTAGCTTTATTTCGAAGCGATGAGCCGTTGCAACGGCCTTTTTAATACTTGTGTTGAACGTACCAGCAAGAACAGAAACGTATGAGGCGCCTGCTTGAGCCATCATCGTGATTGCTTCTTCTGTTTTATCCACCATTTTTGTTTCTGCAAAAATTTGTTTATTGGGAAAAGCATGTTTGAATGCTTTTACGGCTTGAACCCCCTCTTTGAATAAAAGAAGCGACCCAACGCCAATAATGTCTGCGCTGTCGGCTGTTTGCTCAGCAAGTTTGATGGCTTGCGCTAGATCCCCGATATTATATGTAAAATGCAGCTTTATCACTTATTCTCCTTTTGCTAAAATTGCAAAATGCAGTATGTTAAATCCTGCTTTTTTCGGTGCATAATTCGCCCGTACCACCTTACGTATTTTCTAATGGCGCGGCAATAGTTTAATGAAAGCAAGTTTATCATGAAACAGTTAATTACGCGGTTAAAACAAAGTGCGCCAAAGCATGTGCTTGTGATTGGCGATGTTATGATCGACGAATATTTTTTTGGTAATGTTAATCG
>CAMBZK010000112.1 GCA_945872225.1 candidate division TM6 bacterium UASB124 | reverse complement strand
CCACAACAAAAGCTCAGCACACTTAGCATAAAAACGAACATTTTTTTTAGCATCAGCTATCCCTTCTATTCTCTTATCTCAAACAACTACCACTAATCTGAAGCTATTTTCTACCACCACCTGCCATGCGCTCAGCAACTTGTTCAATGGTTGGTTGTACCATAGTAAGATCTTCTAATGGCATCGCGTCCCTTAGCAAATCCGACAAGGCAAAGCCATGCCGTTCATAAATGGCTCGCAAGCAGGAATAAACAAATTCTTTCTCAGCACCCCATAACTCAAAAGCATCATCGCCATGTTCTAATTCAATTAAATAGGCATTTCTGTAGCCAAGCTTTAGAAGTTCACTGTACAGATAACGCGAATCATTTACGGAAATAAGCGCATCTTTTTGGGAGTGGATAAAGACAACAACCATATCACGGCTCACCGTTGGCAATGCCCATTGAGCCAGCGCTTTTTCTGGGGTTGCGCCATCGGGATGGTAATTTTTATAAAATACTGAAGGTACATGATATAAAGTAGCACCTACCGTCGAACCAGAGAAGTGTTGATTTTCAAGCATCCATCTATTGCGGTCTCTTATATAAGCAGCTGTCTTCTTCACAACTATTCTTGCAACGCTTCCAGGATTTCTGAACGGGCACTCAAAAATGGCCACCCTGAGGCCATCCAGTAATTCAGGGCTATGCTCTGCGCAATACCCAATGGTGTTAAACATTGTTGCGGCGCCTTTTGATACGCCAACAAACATCGATACTCTGCCAACATGCTTGGCCATTTCACGCACCACAACATCAATATCAGCCTGTTGTGCCAAACATGATTGCTCAGGACCAGCGCTTTCACCATACACGGCGCGATCCCACTCAGAACCTTTTGTGCTAACAAGAGGGCCAAAGATTGTTGCGTATTCCAATGAATCCGTAATAAAGCCACCAAGGCCATGAGCAAAAATACCGTTTAATGGCACTTCTGTTGCAGCCAATATATTTTTTGCAAACATGGTAAAAACTAAGCACACAAATAATATTTTTTTCATCAGGGCAAAGCCCTCTTCTTATTTTTTATAAACTACTCACGCCAAAAAAAGACTATCTCTAACGACCAAGGAAGTACACATTCACCCGAAATAACCGCCTGGTAACAAACAGAAGCCCTGCTAAAACAGTAGCGGCTGTCAGGGTATATGCCCAAAACCCAAGTCCAGCGGTAAGCACAGCACAACAAGATACAGGCAATAGACTTAAAACCAGGAATGAAAGCCCATAAACCAATGCCCCACACAACACGAGCTGCGTGGCATAACGCATAACAAAAAAGGCATATGGCCTTAAGTGAAAGCGAACATGATGCTGGGTCCGTAAAAAGGTAATCAATGCAATGGTCATGATCACGGCAGAGATGCTGTTGGCCGCGGCGATACCGTTTGCACCCCAGTAGTACATCCCTACCAAGTCACACCCGATATTGATGCTTGCGCAAATAGCAGCGGCTTTAGTTGCTGACCAGGTGTCTTTGAGTGCGTAGAACATGCTAAGCAAAACTTTGTTCAGGCATAAAGACAAAAGCCCAACCAAATAGAGCATCAAGATCACGGCCCCGTGGCTAATCTGCTCTGGAGTTGCTTTACCATTGAGCAAGAAGGCAAACAGTGGCTCTGCGGTAAAAATCAACAACATGGTCGCTGGAATAATAACCCAAGTCACCAATTTGGTAACTTCAAGCACATAGAAGTGCAGGCGACGCGGCGCATAGAGCACCAACCTAGAAAAATGAGGGAGCAAAACACTGGAAAGCGCAACCGCAAACATGCCCAGTGGAATGTTCATAAAACGCGCGCCATAATAAAGCAGCGAAACCGAACCTTTTGGCAGGAATGAAGCAATGCTCCCACTGATGAATAAATTAAGCTCAAAAATACTCACCCCAAACAGGCACGGAAAGAACTTAGTAAGGACCATCTTAAAGGCTGCTCGTGCAGCAGGATCAATAGGCCCAAACGTAAACCCTTGTTTGAAATACATGTACAGGTGCAGTAAAAATTGAATGAACGCCCCAAAGATCACACCACCAGAGAGATAGACTGGCGATAGGCCATACGAAAGGCAGAGGATAAGGGTTCCGATATAAATACCATTCCAAAGTGGCGTTCCTAAAGCTGGAATGAAAAAATGGTTAACCGCATGCAAAGCACCACCAAGGAGCGCGCAGCTCGAGATAAAAAGCAAAAAAGAAAACAAAATTTGCAGGAACGGTACCGCATAGTAAATTTGCTCGGCAGAAAAACCTGGCGCAACAACATTGATAACCCACTCTGCTTTCAGTAGCACAAAGGCATACATCAGCAAAATGATGCCTTCAAAAAACAAGAATGAGATGGTCATCAAGCCACTGGCCTCACGCTTGTTGTTTTCTTTAACCGTTTTAACGATTACTGGAACAAACGATGCACTTAGTGCACCTTCGGCAAAGACATGACGAAAGAAATTAGGAATACGAAACGCTGCAATAAAAGCGTCAGAGATAGCGCCTACCCCAAAATAGCGCACCATCAAAAACTCTCGCATCACGCCTAAGATCCTGCTGCAAAAAGTCAGGATGGCTACTTGGAGGGTTTTTCTTACAATTGACCGCTTACTTAGCTGCTGACTCATGCAGACCCCTTACATATGTATTTTGGATAAAATCAGGACCGCTGATAGCTTAGATCAATTGGGTGCTTTTTCAAGGGATAAGACGCCGTGATCAAGAAAGAACACATAGTCCATGCGATTATAAACGGCTGCATCATGCGAACAAATAACCACGCCCATACCCCAAGCCTTGTTGGCAGCTAAAATAATATCAACCACCAGCTGGGCATTATCAGCGTCCAGACTGCCGGTTGGTTCATCAGCTAAGAGAAATGCCGGCTTGTTAAATAGCGCACGTGCAAGAGCAACACGTTGCTGCTGCCCCCCAGAAAGCTCTGTAGGGAGGGCTTGAGCTTTATCGCCAAGGCCAACAAGGGCCAATAATTCATGCGCTCGCTCCTGACAATACTTCAGGGCAAGACCTTTCACCAGACCAGGCAACATGATATTTTCAATAACAGGCAGCTCATTGACTAAATAGTGAGCTTGAAAAACAAACCCTACCGTATCCTGCAAAAACGCTCGCCCAAGTGTCGCAATATTTTTATCGTCCAGCAGGACCGTACCAGTGGTTGGCATATCCAATCCACCGAGCAAGTGCAACAAGGTAGACTTTCCACTACCGGAAACACCGTGTATGGCATAGGTTACACCTTGTTGAAACATACA
>CAMBZK010000111.1 GCA_945872225.1 candidate division TM6 bacterium UASB124 | reverse complement strand
GTTTAAACTGTTTGCCTGCAAGCACAAACGACACAGGGTTTGTGGTATGAGCTGTCAGGGGCTGCCCTTGCGCATCTTGCTTGCACTCAGCGTTACCATGGTCTGCCGTTACACATAACACGCCACCAGAACGCACAACTACCTCGTGGTACAAAAGCGCAAGCTGCTGATCAATAATCTCGCAAGCCTTAATCGTTGCCTGCAAGTTCCCTGAATGGCCAACCATATCAGGATTGGCAAAGTTAACTACATAGAAAAATGCTGGGTTAGAGCGGAGTGATTTTATAAGCGCTGAGGTAATTTGATGTGCCGCCATTTCTGGATGCGTAATGTAATTTTTAACCTTAAGCGAGGGAACGAGTATGCGCTCCTGTCCTGGCAAAATTTCTTCATGCTGGCCTTGAAAAAAATACGTAACATGCGCATATTTTTCCGTTTCAGCAGCAACAACAACATGTTTTTGCTCACGCGCTAACACATGAAGCAAAGTATCATCAAGAGCTGGCTGCTCAAATAAAACCTGATTATTACGATTTGTAAAAATTGCATCATAGCGCACCGGGGTTAGAAAAAACGAGCACGTTATCCCTGTTTGTTCTGGACAGGTCAGCATCTCAGTTAGCTGCCTGGCGCGATCTGGCCTTGTGTTAAAAAAAACAACCCCATCACCCGAGCGCATACTACCTTGTTTTTCAAGTAATGCTGGCACTACAAATTCATCAGTAACACCGTGTTTATATGATTTTTCAAGGACCTCTTGCCACGAAAAACCTAATACAGGGACCCGCCCCAGCAGCATGCGCACAGCAAGAGAGGTTCGCTCACTGTTGTGGTCGCGATCCATGGCATAAAAACGTCCTTGTATGGAAGCTATGGTGCCGCGACCAATCGTGCGACATACATCCTCTAAACGACTCACGTATTGTGCTGCTGAACTTGGTAATACGTCACGACCATCAAGTATTGGGTGGATAAAAATTTCAGCATCTGTTTGTGCAGAGATTATTTTCAATAACGCATGCAAATGTCGCTCATGGCTATGCACCCCCCCATCTGACAACAAACCCATAAGGTGAATGCGTGCTCCAGGCTTAATAGAAGCCAAGCAGGCACGTAATTCAGCACTTTTTGCAACATCACCTTGCTCTAGCAGTTGATTAAATCGCAATAAAGCTGATGGCACAACCCTCCCAGCACCAAGTGTTATGTGCCCAACTTCAGAGTTGCCAATGCTCCCTGGTAGGAGCCCTACAAACTCCCCTGCCGCGTGCAATAACAAGGCTGGGTATTGTGTACATAACTGCCGCCAAAAAGGCATATTTGCACGGGTAATAGCATTTGACGACGAGGCAGCCGCATGACCAAAACCATCTAAGACAACAAGCATAGTCGGTATACCCATAGAATCCCCCATTTACTGAAGTTTGTTTTACAATCACCCCCAGTAAAGCTATACTTTACTCTGTTAATAATAAAAAAAGACAGTTTGAAATGCAAACAAACTGTTAATTGAAAGGAATCGCTATGCAAGACAAACTGATCACCTCGCTGATGTTGAGCCTCTGCTTTTTTGGTGCAGCATTGCCAATGGACGATACAAGTGTTGTTGCTAGCAAGCCAAGTTTTGTTGATAGCAGTGTTCTTGAAATTAATGAATCCATGCTCCCCACTGACGAAGCAGCAGTAAAAGAATTATCAGCAGAAGAAATTGCAGCAATCGATAACGCAGAAGATATTCTTGAAGCACTCGATATCCCTGTTGATGACTCCCTGGTCGTTAAAATAAAAATCATCTGTGGAATTATCAAAGACACTGCAGGGCCGCACTGGGAAGAACATAAAACTAAATATCTGGCTGCCACAATCGGACTTCTTGCTGCATACGTTATTTACTTAAAATATAACTCACAGGCTACTGTCGCAGCATGAGCTCCAAACACCTATTTGCTCTATTCTCTCACCAAGTCCCCACAACAACTAAAAACAATGCTATAGTCACATTTGCCGACGCCGATCTATGGCGTCGTATCACCCAGGTCTTGCGACTTACGGGTGGGGACTATCTTATCTTGTTCAACGATACAATGCAGGTATGCGTCGAGCTTGATGCTACTACTTTTTCTAATAAAAAAAATATCATCTCGGGGGTTGTCGAATCCTACGCGCAACACGCTCTCTATACACCCGCAATACATGCCATGATCGGGCTTACCAAGCGAGAAGCGTTTGAGGAGATTGTCTACACCTGTAGCCAACTAGGAATCACGAGCCTAACACCGCTGCTGACCAACCGTGTACATCGTAACTGGATAACTGATAAAGATATGGTCCGCCTCCATAAAATTATGATTGCAGCCTGCGAGCAAGCAAAACAATTTATGCCGGCAGAACTACGTCCCCCACTACAACTCAGCAATGTGCTTATCCCTCGTATGCAAAATGCTTTTGTATGCACCCCAAATGGACAACCGCTTCTGCAAAACATGCAGTTTATCGTTGAAGCCAGACCAGAAGAGCTGACTATTTTTATTGGCCCAGAGGGCGGCTTTGATGATCACGAAGAGTTGTTATTGACTGACGCAGGCGTGCAGCAAGTTGCTCTTGGAAAAAGTATTTTGCGCACACAAGATGCAGCACAAGTACTACTCGGTAGCTGGCGTTCATTACCTATTTAGATGGCTTACCCTGCTCTTGGTAAAGAAGCGTTTTAAGATAGAGTGGCTCTAATTTTTTTACCGTCTGCCCATGTTGCCATTTTTTATAGCCAACAATCCCAATATTTTCAGCCGAAGGCACCAATAGCGCGGTTTCCTCAAAATGTGGAAACGTCTCCTGCAATAACATCATTGTCTCAGTATAAACATGTAAGCCATTACCAACAACATGCACGAGATCAGGCGTTTTTTCCGCAGCTAAAATAGCTGGCAGCTCGGTATATTTTACACAGCCAGAAGCACGCAACAGACCATTATTTGCATAAGCAAAATAAACATCGTTATTAAACGCATTAAGCAGCATCAGTACGTGCGGCTGATTAAGCTGAGCGACAAAGCCCTCAAACGTACTAACACTCACCAGCGGGATATTTGCGGCAAAGGCTAACCCATTTACCGTCGCAATAACCACGCGCAAAGAAGTAAAAGCCCCAGGTCCAGCGTCAGCAACAATAAATGAAAGTTGCTCGAAAGAGACCCCTTGTGCTTTCAATAGATCTTGCAATACAGCAATTAAAGAAGAGCTAGCGCGAGCTTGCTCGCTCAAAACGCTAGCAATACAATCATTGTTCTTGAACAGCGCAATACCAAGACTTTGGTAAGTTGCCTGTATTGAGATAAAAAAAACATCCGTCGGCATTAGTCGTTATGTCGTTTCAATTTTTGTCGTTGATAAAAAATGCTAAATGCATCGTCTTTTATTGTATTTTCCCGCTTTTCAATAATTTTACCACAATTTAAGCACTTCCACCCTTCAA
>CAMBZK010000110.1 GCA_945872225.1 candidate division TM6 bacterium UASB124 | reverse complement strand
GCTAAGAGATGATTGATGACAGCAATGTACTGCTGACGGGATTCACCACGAGCGTCATTCAAGCCAAGTACCGCAAAATGGAGCGCCGTGAGGCCGCTTCTTGGGTCTATGTTGCCATTAGCCATGGTTATAGTTGGGTGTTGAGCATTAACGTTAGCACCATTTGTAAGGGCCTCTCGAACAAGGCCAAGGGCGCCATTGTTGGCAGCCATAATAAGGAAATTATCACTACTTAAAGTTGTGACTCTACCGCGTATGCTGAGGGGTACTTCTGTTAGTTGCTGCTGGCACAATAGACATTTGGGGAGCCTGTATTGAGATGTAATTGATGATTCAAAGAAATCGATGGCACATGTTTCGTGTAATCTGTGCACATCAGCTTTTTCACCAGATTCTGTAACAAAGGGTTCATGTAGCAGGGTTGTTGCTGTGCCATTATTAATTTCGTCCATGCAAATACCGCATTGGCCAGCATCAGCAACAGGCACTATGGCAGATGCGCTAGCGCTAGCACCACCGGCACTTGCAGCGCCACTGCCGCCGCCGCCTGATCCAGCAGCTGCACCAGCACCAGTAGCAGGGCCGACTAAGAAATCATTCCCTATGAAGTCTCTTGTTCTAGCATCAGCTTCATCAGGGTTTTCAGCATAGCGCCCATGCTCATCGACAATAGCAGCATCACCAAGTTTAGGCAGCGCAGATCGAGCATCGCCACGAGCAGCATTATAGCCATCAACGGCAGCGGCCCAGGTAGCGACCAGTGCTTTGTCAGCAGGAAGGACAACCCGTTGCATAGCAGTGGTAATTGCGTCTGCTAGTTGGTCCGCTTGGGCATGATTAGTGTCTGTACCTGGAGCTAAGGCCTTAGTTGCCTTCTGCAAGGCAGAGCAAGCAATTTTCAAGGCGCCAATTTGGGCTAAGGTAATTTCTGGGTTAGTTGAGCCACCGCCACCGCTTGCAAGGTCAGGAAAGGTTGTCTGTAGCATTTCTTGGGCAACTCGGAGGCTATCTTGCAGCTCTTGGGCCGGGTCAGTTCGTTGGCGGCCGTTGCCTGAAGCTCCGCCACCAGCCCTATCTGAATCGTCACCACGGCCTCTTTTTTTATCACCAGCATAGAGCGAGCAGCCAAGGGATGTCGCAAGCATGATGAGGAGGGCATTTTTTATCAGCATCTTCATGGGTAATCCAATCTTTTTTATAATGCAAATAATTACTAACTGAATTATATATCAATCGGGGAGGCCATGGCAATAATTTGCTTAAAAGCTGCGCTCGTTTTGATGGGTATAACTAAGCCCCGCCGGGCGCAGGGGCCAAACGGGCCGACGGTGTCGATAATGGTGTATTTTTACGTTTTTTCTGCCACAAAGAGCTTTTGACAAGTATGATATTTTTTTATATTATTAAAATTCAGACAATAATTTTTTACTCATAGTGGAGGGTTACCGTGAAAATTAATGCTAAATGTATAATGATTGCCCTGGCTGCAGTACTAGCAATCAGTGATTTGTTTGCAGCTGTTAAAAAGCCTAGTTTGAGAAAAGATCCGGTAGCGCAATTGCGTTCTGCCAAAAGAAAAGGTCGTTATTCTGGGAACATTCTTCCAGGGATTACAATATCTAAAATGAAGCTTGGGTATGATTGCAAATTAGAGCAACAAGAGCTCGAAGAAATACATGGATGTTCGTTTTTTCAAAAAGCAAAGCTATTTTTTAGCCATTTTATGGCGCTTACAGGAAATAATCAGATCAGAGCTGCACACCTAATCAAAGCACACGCAGGTATAATTGCTGAAAAAAATAGGCGAGCAGCTCAGAAACAACGAGCAGCTGCTTTTGCTCAAATGACTAAGCGAGGTTTGCTTTGTGATGAGTTGTATTTGGTTGTCAGAGAGGGTAAGGAACTAGCAAATGCTCGTGAGGATTATACTAAGGTAATTCCTCTTAGCCATAACGCATCAAAAAAACTTTTTGAAAGTGTAGATGCCTATTTTAGTAAAACATATAAAGTTGAAACGGCGCTAAGCAGAAAACAGTATGGCTATGCCGATCACGAGGAATTGACATTTCAGCACTACCTATTCTGGCTATCAAAGCAACCACTACCTGTAGATGACACAACCGTTAGTGATCTTGCTGTTGTAATGAGTATGTTTAGCTTATAAGCTACCTAGTTAATTTTTAAAAGATTTAAGAGGCAAGTTTTTCCCCAGAGAGTTTGCCTCTTAATCTTTTCTATCGATTTTCTTGTCTCCCCTACAGCTTCTGCTAGACTGAACCCCCAGTTATTTCAGTTGTTATTTTTGGAGGGTCCATGTTTCCGCATATAGCTCATTTGCACGGTCCTGTTTGGATTCAAAGCTACGGTTTTATGATAGCCGTCGGCCTCCTGGTTTTTTTGTATTTTTCTCTGCGACATCCCCTACGCAAGCGCATCATCAGCAAAGAGCTCTACATTAACGGTGTCTTCTTTGGCCTATTTTGTGGGGTCCTTGGTGGGCGTGTTTTGTATGCGCTTTCCTACCCAGCTGAATTTGCCGGCGCGTGGCACGAGTTCTTTTTCCCTTGGATTGGTGGCCTGACCGTTCTTGGCGCTATTATTGGGGTCCTGATTGGTGGCTCCTGGTACTTAAAACGTCATAAAATCTCTGTTCTGCCGGTTCTTGACCTGGCAGCCCTTTATGCACCGTGCATGCAGGCCATAGCCCGCATTGGGTGTTTTGCTGCGGGGTGTTGCTATGGAGCCCCACTGTTCAATCATTGGTGGGCGGTGACCTTTACGCATTTAGATGCTCATGCTCCCTTGTTTGTGCCACTGCATCCGGCGCAGCTCTATGCCAGCGCAGCATCGGCAGCAGTGTTTGTCCTGTTGCTGGTCTTGCAAAAGCGCTTACTCAAAACCCCTGGGCTGCTGCTGAGCGTCTTTCTTTTACTAGAAAACGTTGCACGCTTTACCGTTGATTTTTGGCGTGGGGACCGCGATCCTCTTGTTGGGAGGATTGGCTCTCTGGTTATTTCACAGGTGCAGCTCTATGCCGTTGTCTGCTTTGTTGGGGTACTCGGGTTTTTATGGTGGCTTTTACCTTCTAATAACAAGTCCTAAGGACCTATGTCGCTTTTTAACTTCATAAAACAACAAGTTTCTATTTTAGATGTCATTGGCGAATCTGTCGCACTCAAACCTGCCGGCCACTACTGGAAGGGATCCTGCATCTTTCATGCTGAAAAAGACGCCTCATTTACGGTAAGCCCTGAAAAACAGATTTTTTACTGCTTCGGTTGCCATGCATCCGGTGAGGTGATTGCCTTTATCGCCAAGCTAGAGCACCTGAATCAGCTTGAAGCGGCACAATTTATCGTTGATCGGTATCAATTAAGCGTACCTGCCGATGTTGCTCGGTCGCTCCACACCACTTCAGCAGAATCGCGTGATGCCAAAGAGCGCTATTTTGCCACCTGTAAAGCCTTTGCGGCGTGGGCACATAAGCAGCTGTTTAGCCATCAATTTGCCGTTGATTATTTGTTGCAGCGT
>CAMBZK010000109.1 GCA_945872225.1 candidate division TM6 bacterium UASB124 | reverse complement strand
CATGCTCCAGCCATGTATGCAGCGAGAATGGCCCCACTGGCAAAGTTTGGCATTCGCTTTAGTTGTGCATTTGCTTGGTATAATTTAGACAATATAAAAAGTTGGTTAAAAGATAGATCCTTTGAAAACCATGCATTGCATGAATCTCTGTACCGCGCAATTTTGCGTATGGGCGTCTTTGAGCTTGAGGGCTATGTGACTGGTAAAATCAGTCGTGCTATTTATAAGCATGTTGGTGCAGACCGTGTGTATGCCGTTGAAAATGCTACCATGGGAATAGTCAGCCCAGCCTTACTTGCTGAATTAGTTGACGTTTGTACGACCTGGTTCTTGATGCAACGCCATCCTGTGGTTGAAAAATATGTCGCAAAATTTAGTGATAGGGATATCCATATTTATAATAATCGTTGGTATTGGTTTCATATGATCGATGCCTATAGCGAATTGTATCCAAATGGCGGGGGTCCAGAATACAGCGAGTACATGCGCGCAAATGAGCGCCTCTTTTTGGAATACAGCGCCTTGTACTATGTTTTTGGGGCAGTTGGCCGTCATTGGGCTCGTAAGGGCGCGCAAGCACATATTGATGCGCTTTCAGCTGGCGTATGCAAAGCAGGCATGAAACTTGCATCGTATGTCTGCTCAGAGAATGAAATGTATCTAATCAAGCACTCACGAGAGATCTTCATTGATTTCTTACAGGGGATGATCCAAGATGTCATGCACACGGCAGGCAGCCCACAGCGAGCAGCAGCAATTGATTTTATGCGCTCAAATGGCATGATCCCTACTGACCTTCAGGATGACCAGCTTATTAATGATCACATCATGCAGTTTTTCATAGACTACTTTTACTCCATGGGCTTATTTGACTACAAGCAGGCGACTGAATGTGTTGAAGAGTACAAAAAAAATAAAGAAAACTTAGTCGACTATGTGCCATACCTTGTTGATAAAGTTGGACATGGTATACTGATCTACGCGACAGGTCATTTAGGCCGTTGGGTTGGCTATAAAGTTGCAGAGCGCTTCTTCTTTAGAAAACCAGCAGCTGTAGAAGACCCTAGGTTTCAAGCACAAGCAGTAGCCGCTGCGTCGTAGGTCTCTTGCAATTTAGTTATTAAAAATAAATGAAGTAAAAGCCCCTCGTGTTTTTCACAGGGGCTTTTTTTATCACTAGGATAAGCAATGCTGATAGCACAAGATTTAGAGCTGATTTTTGGTCAGCAAGAAGTATTTAACGGGGTTTCATTTACCATTCAGCTTGGCCAAAAAGTTGGCTTGGTTGGGAGAAATGGTGCTGGTAAAAGTACCTTGCTTAAGGTCCTTGCAGGGCGCCAAGCCTTGGACAAGGGTAGTGTCAGCATAGAACGCGAGCGTAAAATTGCTTACTTGCCACAAGAGGTGGTATTGCTTTCTTCCCGGTCAGTGCTTGAAGAGACCTGTTCAGTCTTTGATGCTGCCCAGGAGCTGCAAAAAACGGTTACTAATCTAGAAGCTATTTTGTGCACCGGCGAAGCAACTGATGAGCAGTTTGAAGCGTATCAAGCGGCGATTATGGAGCTTGCCGAGTTTGACTTGCCGGCTTTGATTGTTGAAGCAAAACAGGTATTGCAAGGTCTTGGTCTTGGCCCAGATCGTTGGCAAATTCCCGTCGACCAACTCAGCGTTGGTTGGAAAATGCGTGTCGTGCTAGCCAAGCTGTTGCTCCAAAAAGCTGACCTGTATCTCTTCGACGAACCAACCAACCACTTGGACATTGTTGCTCAAAGCTGGTTTTTACAATTCTTGAAAAATGCACGCTTCGGCTTCTTGTTGGTATCGCATGATCGCTATTTTCTTGATCACGTTTGCAACTATATTTTTGAAGTTGAAATGGGTCGTGGCACCATGTACACGGCTAACTATACGCTTTACTTAGAGCAAAAGCGCCAAGCTGAAGAGCTTAAGCTTAAGCAGTATGAAGCACAACAGCGTGATATCAAAAAGAGAATGGAAATTATCAATAAATTTAGAGCAAGTGCTGCGCGTGCAAGTACTGCGCAGAGCATGCTTAAGTCTCTTGATAAAATGGAAAAAATTGAAATTTTCTCAGGCCCATCAACCATGCGTATTACCGTGCCGCCAGCAAAACGCTCTGGTGATATTGTAATGAAGGTTGAAGGCATTGCTAAGCAGTTTGGTGAAAAGAAGCTCTTTAATGGCGTCTCGTTTGATGTGATGCGTGGGGAAAAAGTAGCTCTTGTTGCAGCAAACGGTGTTGGTAAAACAACCCTGCTTAGTATTTTAATGGGCAAGCTTGAGCAAGATAGCGGGACCTATACCCTTGGCCACAACGTAATGCCGGTGCTGTTCGAACAGGACCAAGAGCGCTCACTCAACCCTGAAAAGACCGTTTTGGCAGAAGCAGAAGCGTCAGCTGTAACGCTAACGGCCCACGGACGCCTTCGTCCGTTATTGGGCTCATTCCTGTTCTCTGGCGATGATGTTGAAAAGCGCATTAAGGTTTTGAGTGGTGGAGAAAAAAACCGCGTAGCAATGGTAAAAGTATTGCTCGCTGAAGGTAACTTCTTGCTCCTTGACGAACCGACTAACCATCTTGATTTGCAATCTAAAGAGATTTTGGCGCAAGCGCTCAAGCAGTTTGAGGGCACCATTTTGTTTGTATCTCACGATAGAACCTTCTTGGATGAGCTTGCAACCAGAGTTCTTGAGCTGACCCCAACGGGCGTGCGTAGCTATAAAGGTAATTTTGAATCGTATCAATACGCAAAGCACCTTGAAGAGCGTACCGAGCTTGAAAAGCAAGGCGGGGCTCCTGCGGGCGGCAACAAGCAGAGCAATAAAAAGCAGCCTGCAAAACAAGCAGCTGCGCAAGCTAAGTCTGTCAAAAAAGAGACCGGGCTGAGTGATGACAACAAAAAAAAGCTGAACAGCCTTGAGGGTAAAATAGCAAAACTAGAGCGCGAATCAGAAGCTCTAGCGCTTAAATTTGCTGATGTTACCTGGGGCAGCGATGAGTATAAAAAGCTAGAAGCCTCACACGAAGCGATTAAGCAGCAGCTTGCTGATGCCTATGAGCAGTGGGAAACGCTTAACGCGTAACGATTCTTACATTAATTGCATAGCAAGCCCTTTCGGGGATTATACTATACCTAAGCCATTTGCATCCGCGCTTGTGGTGAATTGTATGTATCATCTACCAACGCAAAGGGTTTGTTATGCTGCACATTCACCGTCTACGCTGCTGCGTATCATTATTTCTTCTGGCGATTTGCCTACCTGCGCTCTTCGGCGCCACATCTTTATTTGAAAAAACCAACGACTTTCATAATCAGTACTACCGCTCCATCCTTGCGCGTGGGCAACGTTTTGTTCAAGCAATAGAAGGGAAGGGTGAAGAGTGTGTTGCTGAAAAATCCGGTTTTACTGAATCAATGCTTGATCCGCATAGCGATCATTGGCTTTCCAGCGAGCCGATTGTTGTTCGCCTGGCGACTCTATTAATCCAGTGTTTGCAGCATGATTGGGAGGTACCAGGTATTTCTATCTGG
>CAMBZK010000108.1 GCA_945872225.1 candidate division TM6 bacterium UASB124 | reverse complement strand
AAGAAATTGGGGAAGAAGCTAATGTCTTTTCTAATTTGGCGCTTTTGGTCAACAATATTACCCGAGAAAAAGTCTATTCGTTGCTTGAAATCTGCCGAGGAAACCAGCTGTTAATACGCATGCTCTACAACATAGCTGCAAAATATTATATAGAAGAAAACCAAAACGAGTTTTATTACTGGCTTTGTGACGAGCAAGCGGTCAATGCATGGCCAGCTGAAGCCTTTGTGCTCGCCAAGAATGGCTTGTATTCATTAGATTATAGTTATAAGGCTTGTTATTTAGCTGGTATATTGATTAAACAAGGACTATTTTACGAAGAGGCACATAAGAGAATCGATAAGGCATTTGATGACACAGCATGCAGGTTACTCCTGCACTTGATAGAAAACGATGATACACGACCTGCTACAATAGAAAAAGCAACGCGCTTAGCAGTCGAGAACGCCACCAGCAGACCGAGTGATTGCGTTTATATTTTAATAGGTCTTATCAATAAAGATATAGCTCAAAACGAGGCTTCTGCTGTGGCCAAAAAGCTAATCAAAGAAGAATCTATTGAGGGGTTTTGGTTACTAGAAGAATTAGTCCGCAAAGGACACCGTGATTCTATTTCGCAAGCAAGCCATTTAGCTGATATAGCAACTCCATATTCAACTTATGAACTTCAAAAAGCTTTTGCTAGACTATGTGCTGCTTTGGCAGAATCTGGTAATCTCCCCACAAAGATTCCTGAAGGTTGGTATATGGAATTTTTACCTGGCAAAGAAAAGGATACAATGCCAGATTATTCTAGCAGTAGTGACAGCGGTTCAGATAGCGATGATTCAGATAGCGATGATTCAGATAGCGATGATTCAGACTAATTTTTTATACCACAGTCAGCATGTTTTTTTGCCAGCAAGCCAATAGTGTTATTATGTACCACCCGCAGACCAACTGCTTGGTACTCTAAAAGCTTTGTAGGCCGCGAAACCCAATTAACAACGTCTGGTTTACGCAGGAGCATGCCGGCGTCTGCCGCGCACAAATAGCGCAATAATTGAGCTGGCTGCACCGCCAATAAACACACGTGCTCAGTAGGCACCCGATGCTTAACTAAAATTTTTTGAAACTGGCTTATGTCTTGGGATAAAATCAATAAAAAGACCTGCTTGTTCTGTTCAAGCTCTGCCATAAAAAATTGTACCGTCTCTTCTGCACACTGCCAGGGCTTGCATGAGCCGCTGTAGCAATAAACATAGGCATCTTGCGGTATTTTCAATAATGCACGCACTTGAAGGCGATACCCAGCTATCGTATGCTGATCAAGCATTTCTACCAAATCATGTTGTGCCAGGATAATTGCACGTGGAGGCGTTGCATAATGTTCCTGCAAGTAGTCGCCAAGCGCTTCACTTACTGCTTCAACAAAGACCCCTTTGGCTTTCCTATAAGCTCTTCTTTCTATTGCTCCATAGAGCTGTTGGCGCCAATGAGCAACCATTTTTTTACCAAAAGATAGCCCTTGCTGCTCACTAGAAAAACGATGCTCTTCTGCGCACAAACCACGTGCTTGCAAGGTCAATGGTAAGGCCTTTCGCGCACCAAAAAAACGCTGCCACCGAACTGCTTTTTTAGCAATGAGCCCTGCTAAAGGACCACGGGCACGAACGGTATCAATTATCTTAAAATCTACAGCCAGAGTCAGTTGCACAGCTGCTAGCGATAAACTCCAGATACCCAGCAATGGTGCCCGTTTGCAGATGATAAAAGTAATAGCTGGATGATTAAAACATGCTAATTTTTTTTCAATAGATAGAGCTGCTTCAAACGTAACCAAGGTTATTTGCTTAACCTGACCATCAGTAACCATGCGCACTAACGGTACAAAAACTTGGCTTTCAAAAACAGAATTGGTCACACTATCATACACAACTACTAGTAGATGCTGCTTTTGTTGATTATTCATCTCAAACCCCTGCACACAACGCTATAAGCATGGTATGTTATCTTTTGCTATGCCTAGACCAGTTTTAAGCTCTGAGGACCAAGTATATGAAATTTATTAAACGTTTTGAAACAGTAACGATGAATGATATTGGCACGGTTGGTGGCAAAAACGCTTCACTCGGTGAATTGATACAACACGTCAGTAGCCAAGGCGTCAAAATTCCATCTGGGTTTGCCATAACTGCCGATGGCTACCGCTATCATCTCGAACAAAATAATTTACTTGAACCCCTCAAAGCATTGCTCGCAAAAATAAATAAGGCTGACCTTGATGCGTTTGCCATTATTGGCAGCCAAATCAGATCACTCATCAGCAATGCCCCACTACCAGCAGGGCTGGTTGAAGAAATTACGACTGCCTACAGGGATCTTTGCCATGATTATGGCCACGAAGTCGACGTTGCAGTACGCTCGTCAGCAACAGCAGAAGATTTGCCTGAGGCCTCATTTGCCGGCCAACAAGAGAGCTATTTGAATATCCACGGAACACAAAATTTGCTTCGTGCTGCACTCAATTGCTTTGCATCGCTCTTTACCAATCGTGCCATTTCATACCGCATCGACCACAACTTTGACCACTTGAGTGTTGCCCTTTCGATTGGCGTGCAAAAAATGGTGCGCTCCGACAAAGCGAGTGCCGGCGTCATATTTACGTTAGACACCGAAAGCGGCCATCCTGATGTAATTTTTATTACTTCTTCCTATGGGCTTGGTGAAACCGTCGTACAAGGGTCGGTAAACCCTGACGAGTTTTATATTCACAAAACAACACTCAAACAAGGCTTTAAGCCTCTACTCAAAAAACGCCTGGGCAGCAAGCAGCACCGCTTGGTTTATGCCAACGAGGGTGCCGCCGTTACCAAAGATGAAGACGTCCCAAGTGCCGAACGCGTGCGCTTTTCGCTTACTGATAGGGAAGTTCTGTCTCTTGCCAAGCAGGCCGTCATTATTGAAGACTACTACAGCAAGCGCAAGGGCTCGTGGTGCCCGATGGATATCGAATGGGCAAAAGATGGCTTTGATGGGCAACTGTATATTGTGCAGGCCCGCCCAGAGACCATCCACTCTCAAGCAGTGCACAACCAAGTACACGAAGAATACACCATCGACCGATCAGCAACTAATCAGCACAAAGTGCTTGCTACGGGGAAAAGTGTTGGCCGAAAAATTGCTATTGGCAAAGCCCGTGTCATTGCTTCAGCGCAGCAAATGAGCGCTATTCAACCAGGCGAGATTTTGGTTACCGATATGACCGATCCCGACTGGGAACCCATCATGAAGATTGCTGCCGGCATCGTTACTAATCGTGGCGGCCGCACCTGCCACGCAGCGATTATCAGCCGCGAGCTTGGTATCCCGGCAATTGTTGGCACGGGTGATGGTACCGAAAAAATTATAACGGGCCAAGAGATCACCATCGACTGTTGCTCGGGCGAAACAGGCGTTGTGTTTGATGGGCATATTTCTTTTCAGACAAAGCGCATACAGCTCGAGAACATCCCAACACCCCCTGTCGATATCTTGGTCAACCTGGGCAATCCTGATGAAGCCTTTGCTGCAGCACGGCTCCCTGCCGCTGGCGTTGGTTTGGCCAGGCTTGAGTTTATCATTAACAATAGCATCCAGGTTCACCCTATGGCCCTTGTGCACCCCGACCGCGTTACGGATGCACAAACAAAGCGCCATATTGATGATGTCACCATC
>CAMBZK010000107.1 GCA_945872225.1 candidate division TM6 bacterium UASB124 | reverse complement strand
TGCAGTAAATGCAAATAGCTCCCATGGGCATAAGGCGATTGGCTGTACGAAAGACACTTTTGCATGTGCCTAAGAGCCTCTTGATGGTTGCCTCGAAACTGCTCATAGGCACCTATCAACAGCTGTTGATAGTCATGAGCGTGCTTTGGCGAACGCAACAATTGCACATGCTGCTTAACTACCGGTGCAATGACAGGTTTTTCTACACGTGGCCTACTACCCAACAGGGCCATTTGTAATGTGACAATAACCAACCCTAGGCATATTTTTGAGCACTTTTTCATGATCAAGCTCTCCTTTGTATAGTTTTGCAGCGAATCAAATATGCTGCAAATGCAGATTGTAGCTTGGTGTCACTCATAGTTGCAAGCAGGCTCTCCTCTTGGGGTGATAATGATTGTGGAGGAAGATATGCGTGACGCTCAACTACCTGCCGATACAATGGCTTAACCGCGCGACGACTCCGATAAGCACATTTGATCTGCAAAATTTGATGATCCTTAAGCTCGGCATTAATTTTTATGAGCAGCGTTGGGAGCAAGCTCTGCAATTCCTGAGCCCAGGTTGGATGCGTAACCGCAAGTAACAATGTTGTATCATCAATCTTCTCAATGGTCACCACATCGCGCATAGGGCCAATGATAACATCCCAGCGTTTAAGCAGCGTAATTTTCCACGTATGCTCTGCTTGGATAATCCCACTGAGAATCGTTTTGAGATCTTTAATCATAGTTTTTTTGCCTAATAGTTAGAGAAATACGCCCAAGTTATAAAAAGCTCGTAAATATGGTACACTCGAAAAACGTTTCCCTCTTTATGAAAGGCTTTTGACGTATGGACATGAGTAGTTGGATAGTTGTCGCACCCCCCTTAATTGTAATTCTTTTAGCAACGATTACCAAGCGCATTTTATTTGCCTTGGCACTTGGCATTGTCTCCGCATCATTAATTGTTGCTGATGGCAATATCATCGACGCATGTTCGTATGGGCTAAAACGGCTCGTTATGACTACCCAACTTGAACAGGTCACCTCGTGGGCAACATTTTTATCTTGCTCTAATCTTTTTGTAATGCTCTTCTTACTCCTGCTTGGGGTATTAATCACCATCATTCGACGCTCTGGAGCCGCTTACGCCTACGGCGATTTTGTTATGCGCAGAATCAGCTCTGCAAAAGGGGCACAGATTGCTTCGCTCCTGCTATCGAATTTGTTTTTCATTGATGACTATTTTGGTGGCATTACCATCGGCTCAGTAATGCAACCCATCACTGACCGCTTTTCTGTGCCACGTGTTAAACTTGCCCTGCTGGTAAGCTCGCTGGCAGCACCGCTAGCAATTCTCGTTCCACTCTCAACATGGGTTGCTGATTTGATCGGGCAACTACGCAATTCTGGTGTCGGGCTTGACAATACAGGCACCATTATCAGCTGCGACCCTTACTCTTTTTATCTCTCCGCAATCCCCTTCATGATGTACGCTATTATTCTTGTTGGAAGCGTTTGGTACATGGTTGCAACGGGCACCTCGTACGGGCTAGTCGCCCGGCATGAACGCTATGCCCGCGCCACAGGCGAACTTTTTGGCGGTAAAATTCCCGTCGCAAGACACGTTGTTGATGCTTCAGATGAGCGCAAAAAAACAAGCACTATCCTTGATTTTATGCTGCCAATCGCCCTACTGTTTGTCTTAACCGTTATTGGTGTACTCTGGACCGGTGACTGGTATTATTTTGGTGGATTAAATGACTTTGTAGCTACATTGCAAAACGCACGGATCTTCTTTTCGCTCTTTACTGGCGGCTTGTGCGCTGTACTCATCACGATTATCTACTACGTCACGCGTAAGCGCATCACCATCGCTGAATTGCCCCAGCTCATTCGCGAAGGCGGCATGCTCATGTTTGGATCGCTCGGGATGCTCCTCTTTATTTGGACACTCAGCGGCATCATCCGTGATGATCTTAAAACAGGCGTCTATCTGGCGGACTTACTGGTTGGCCAAGTACAAGCAGCGTTTTTTCCTTTAATGTTTTTTGCGCTGGCAGCCTTTATATCAACACTCATTGGTACCGCGTGGGGAGCCCTGGGCATCTTGATCCCGCTTGCCTTTGATATGGTGCCAGCATTTCTATCGTTACCCCTGCCCATTGATATTGTGCAAGTACCGCTTCTAAGCGCTCTTCTCGGGGCCATTATCTGTGGATCAGTGGTAGGCAACCACATGTCTCCTATCGCTGATGTCATCGTTATGTCTGCAACAAGCGCTGGTGCTTATCATCTTGACCTTGTGAGAAGTCAGATTCAATTGACAGTACCAACCGTTTTTGCAAGCCTATTGGCCTATTACATAGTGGGACTTACGTTGGATAGCAGTGGAAGTTTGGTAAGTGCTGTATCCGGTATTTGTGGTGGCCTTGTCGCCAACGTATTTTTCTTGCACCTATTGCAATGGATTGATATAAAACGCAAAGGGAATTAGCCTTGTTGTTGCTTGTTGTAGCGCGTGCGTTTTTAACGAAGGGTATTGAGGTATGAATGCATCATGGTTGGCTGTAGTCCCGCCTCTGATTGTTATCGTAATTGCTGCATACACAAAGCGCATCTTATTTGCCCTTCTCGTAGGCATAATGGCAGGATCATTTATTGTTGCTGACGGTTGCTCTATTGACGCATTCAATTATGGCATTAATCGATTTTGGCGCCTCACCCAACTCAATCGACTCACTAGCTGGGATGGTTTTTGGTCGTGCTCATGCCTATTTGTCCTCATATTTTTTCTTTTGCTCGGCATTTTAATTATCGCTATGCGACGATCCGGGGCAACGTACGCTTTTGGTACATTTGCAAAAAAACGCATAAAAACCGCACGCGGCGCTGAATCTGCAGCGCTTATTATGTCAGGGCTTTTTGCAACCATAGACGACTACTTTGTAAGCATGACCCTTGGATCTGTCATGCAACCGATTACTGATCAGTTTGGCATTCCTCGCGCCAAGCTCGCCGTGCTTGTTGGCATTATTGCAGCACCAATGTCGATGCTGTTGCCTTGTCCAAGTTGGGTTGCTGAACTTATTGGCGTCCTCCGGAGCGCTGGCGTCAGCGAAGGATATGCAGGTACTCTTGTTAAAACTGATCCATTGGCGCTCTATTTTTCATCCATCCCGTTTATGCTCTACGCGATTGTTATTGTTGTAATGACCTGGTACATGACAACCACCCGTATCTCGTATGGGATTATTGCCCGCCAAGAGCTGTACGCCGCCAAAACAGGTGAACAGTTCGGGGGCAAGCTCGCCATCACGCCACGGCACAGTACCGATGCATCCGACGAGGTAAAAAAAAATAGCCGCCTGAGCGATTTTTTATTCCCCATTCTTACGCTCTACCTTTCAACCATCTCAATTGTTTTTTGGGCTGGTGGGTGGTCGTTCTTCGGTGGCCCTCATAGTTTTACGGAGGCGCTACAAAATACACAGATTTTCTTTTCTTTTGCAGCTGGTGGCTTCTGCACCGTAGTTGCAAGTATGATCTATTATGTAGTACGTAAACAAATACGCCCCCAGCAGGTAGTCGGCATCATCTGCGATGGTTTTTTGCTCATTAGTGGCGCGATGATGATGCTCTGGTTTATCTGGGTTTTCAACAGCATTATTCGGGATGATCTTAAAACCGGGTCATTCTTGGCTGAACTGATGATGGGTCAGGTCTCTTCATCATTCTTCCCACTGATGTTTTTTATGGTTGCAGCA
>CAMBZK010000106.1 GCA_945872225.1 candidate division TM6 bacterium UASB124 | reverse complement strand
CCCCCCCCCCCGCCGCCACAAGCAGAACCAGACGACGATGATGAACCAGTGATTGAAGCGCCTAAACCTGAAGTTGCAAAACAATCATTGCCAGAAACAATCGATACCCCAGCCACCGAATCAAACGACGACATAAAAGATGAAACAATCGATCAAACCGATGTCTCAAGTGATAGTAGTGATGATGGCCATGAAGGGGGTTTTAGTATTGATGGGGTCGACGACCCTCAAGCAGTTGCACACTATCAACGGTATGTGCAAGAAGAAATTGATCGCGTATGGCGTCCACCACTTGGCGTAAAAAAGGGAACTGTATGCACGATAGCATTCTCAATTGATAACAAAGGAAGCGTTCATACATGCACTATTGCAAAGCGCTCTTCTGTCCTCATTTACGATTTAAGTATCATGCGAGTAGCGCGAGAATTACGCTTTCATTCCTCTCTTTGGGGCAAGCAGTTTAAAATAGATTTTTGCCAATAATTAAGTACACTAGCGCATCACGCTCTTACAGCAAACCTAATCAATGCCCAAAGGAATTGTATGTTCTCACGCCTTTTTCTTATCTTAGCAACATGTTGCGCATTACCCCTGCATAGCAGCGCACCAATTAACGTCATCCAACAACCTGCCCCAATATTACTGAGCTCTCAGGCAAAGCAGTACAGTAAAGTTAAAATGATCATGCTTCACGTAGGAGAAAGCGAAGCGGTTGCCAATATTGCAAAAATGATTCACTTCGACCTTGAATTTAGTGATCAAATTGCAATCGATTTTAAAAAAACGGCAGCTATTCCTAACGCTAAGCAAGCAGCCGCTTTAGGCAAGCAAGCGTATACCCTTATGCTGACGCTTGAGGAAAAAAAAGCTAAAAAAAAATCTACCACCGTTGAAATTTCGCTGAAAGATCCGGTCACCAATCAGTCATTTTTCAGTAAAAACTACTCCTGCCTCGCACATAACCTCATTCAACAAGGGCATACGATTGCCGATGATTTAATGCCTGTTTTAACTGGGGAAAATGGTCCAAGCCTTAGCACATTGGCCTACTGCAAGCAAGTTTCAAACAACCAAAAAATTATCTGTATTGCTGATTATGCCTGCCGGCTCGAGAAGCCAGTAGTCACCGCTCGCACCATTAATATCGCCCCAGCCTGGCACACAAAAGCTCCTGGGCTTTGCTACTCACAATTCACCAGAACCAACAGCCGACTCATGTTTCTTGATCTTCAGACCCAAAAACACAGCGTTGTCTGCTCGTATGATGGTCTTAACATGCAGCCCTCTTTTTCCAATGACGGCGCCCAAGCGGCCCTGTGCCTCTCAGGTAAAGGCAACTCAGAGATTTACCTGTATGATCAAAAAGTTTGTAAAACCCTAGGAAAAAGAACCTTTAAGCAACTCACCAATAACAATGGCAACAATGTCTCTCCCTGCTTGCTACCATCTGGTGACCTTGTTTTTTGCTCTGACTTTCAAACGGGCAGCCCACAAATTTATAAAAAAAATAGCACGACAGGAATTGTAACGCGCCTGACTAGTGGTAAAGGATATTGCGCCTCCCCTAATTATAATGAAATAACCAAGCAGTTGGTTTACACCCGTTATGCACATGGTGCTTTTCAGTTATGGTCTCTTGACCTCTCAAGTGATCACCCACGCGAAAAACAGCTCACCTTTAATGCGGGCGACAAGCTTGAACCATCATGGTCTGCTTGCGGTAAATATGTCGCTTTTACTTATGCAAAATACGACAGCAAAGTCAAAAAGCGTATGAGCCAGATTGCTGTTCTTAATACACAGAGCAACAATATTCGTGTTATGACAACCAGCCCTGAACAAAAAAGCTTCCCTACCTGGACAGGTAGAAATTTATATGCATAAGATCAGTTATCGGTGTAACTAGCTGGAAATGCGTTTTTATAGTAGACTATCGGTGCTTTTCCCTATTGGCGTAAGCTTTTTTAATTTAAAATTAGGTGATACATGAAGCGTAACTTCAAAAAAAATCTCAATGGCCGCGGGCCGAACGCGCTCTGGCTTTTAATGGTTATGGTTGGACTTGGTATTGCATACCTGTTCTGGTACAACAGTATTAATAAAAATGTTGAAACGATTAACTTTTCAACATTAATTCATGCAATTGATGACAATAAAGTCGCCTCTGTGGTTATCCAAGGACAACACGTCCAGGGTAAATACAAAAATGGTAAATACTTTGAAACCTTTGTTGTGCCCATTCAAACATTATGGGATTCACTACGCACCCATAACGTTGACATCGATGTCTTTCCGATAGAAAAAGACACCTGGGGCAGCTTCTTTTTCTTTTTTGCCTTCATTGCTTGCATCGGCATGCTTGTCTTTTACCTGCGGCAAAACCAAAATGGCGGCGGTGGGGGAGGCGGCGGCAAAATTTTTAATGTTGGAAAAAGCAAAGCAAAATTCTTTTCTCCAAACCAAATTACGGTCACCTTCAAAGACGTTGCGGGAAATGAAGAAGCAAAAGAAGACGTAAAAGATATTGTCGACTTTCTAAAAAGCCCTGAAAAATTTGAACGCCTTGGGGCAAAAATCCCTCGCGGCGTCCTGCTCACTGGAGCACCAGGCAACGGAAAAACCCTACTCGCAAAAGCGGTGGCGGGGGAAGCTAGTTGCCCATTTTTCAGCATTAGCGGCTCCGATTTTGTTGAGGTATTTGTTGGTGTAGGGGCCTCCCGCGTACGTGACCTTTTTGCGCAAGCTCGTCGCCATACCCCATGCATTATTTTCATTGATGAAATTGATGCTGTTGGCCGCCAACGCGGCATTGGCCTAGGTGGTGGCAACGATGAGCGTGAACAGACGCTTAACCAGCTGCTTGCAGAAATGGATGGCTTCTCTACAGAAAAAGGCGCTGTAATCGTTATTGCTGCAACTAACCGCCCAGACGTCCTTGATAAAGCACTTCTACGCCCTGGCCGTTTTGACCGTATGGTTGAAGTACCCTTTCCTGATACCAGCGCACGCGAACAGATTTTGCTTGTACACAGCAAAAATACTACCTTAGACAAAGACGTTAACCTTGCAAAAATTGCTCGTGGCACCCCAGGATTCAGTGGCGCAGACCTTGAAAACCTTATCAATGCAGCTGCTTTGATTGGCTCAAAACGCAATCATGAATCAGTAACCATGGAATTCTTTGAGTTAGCTCGCGATAAAATTATGCTTGGTAGCGAACGTAAAACACTTATGTTTACTGAAAAAGAAAAGCGAATGACGGCGTATCATGAAGCTGGCCACACTATGCTGAACATTTTGCAACCAGAGACTGACCCATTCCACAAGGTCACCATTGTGCCCCGTGGTCGCGCGCTAGGTGTTTCGTGGTCATTACCAGAGGGTGACCAGCATACGCTCATCCAAGAGGCAATGCTTGCACGTATGATTGTTTGTTATGGCGGCATGCTCGCAGAAACACTGTTCTTTAATACCAAGACAAGTGGCTGCTCAAATGATATTGAAAAAGCTACGAAAATTGCCCGCGCTATGGTAAGCCGTTATGGGATGTCTGATCTTGGCCCTATCACGTTTGAAACAGGACATGAGCATCCATACCTTGGCAGAGACATCCAGTCTTCTCGTGAGTTTTCTGAGCGCACCGCCCAGTCTATCGACGAAGAAGTAACGAAGATTGTTAATGCCTGCTATGCAAAGGGCAAGCGCCTTTTAGAAGAAAACCGTGAAAAATTAGTACTGCTTGCTGAACGCCTTATTGAAAAAGAGACGTTGCAAGCTCATGAAGT
>CAMBZK010000105.1 GCA_945872225.1 candidate division TM6 bacterium UASB124 | reverse complement strand
AACAATTTTTTCAATAACGTTTGCTGGTTTGCCGCTGGTTTGCATTTGTTCTGTTGCAAGTCTGCGTTCAGCTTCAAGTACCGCTTGATCCATTTCTTCTGGGCGTACGCATACAGGGTTGGTTACTGCTGCTTGCATGCAAACATCTTTTGCTACTTGCTTGAGTGATTCAAGCTGAGCAGAAGCATCGTTGTTGGTGTGCAATTCAACCATAACGCCAACACTTGAACCTGGGTGGATGTACACGTTGACCATGCCGTTGCCAGCTACTTGGAAGCGAGCAAAGCGGTTTATTTTAATTTTTTCACATATTTTAGCGATCAAGTCGTCAAGCGCTTGTTGGACGGTGAGGTCTTTTGCATCGCCAACCAGTGGTTGCGCAAAAATTTCTTCATTGCTTGCAGCGTTTTTGTGCACAAGGTTACGAGCTACAGCAACGGTAAAGTCTTTCATAGCTTCAGTATTTGCGGAGAAATCAGTTTCGCAAGCGATTTCTACGATAGCTGCAGTCTTGCTGTCGTCACTGATAAAACTTTCTACGCGTCCATGATTGGTTTCATTATCAGCGCGTTTGGCAGCAACAGCAGCACCTTTTTTACGAAGCAATTCAACCGCTTTGTCAAAGTCGCCTTCTGCTTCTTCAAGTGCCTTTTTGCAATCCATCATGCCAATTTGGGTTTTGTCGCGAAGCTGTTTGACCAGGTCCATGCTGACGGTAGCCATAAAATCTCCTGTCTGTAAATTTAAAAATCAATTAATAGTGACCAGACTAGTCTGCCAAAACTACCCAATTTTACAACTGTTAGTGCTGGATCATTGTTTTTTATTTGTTTTGGTCGTGTTTAGTCTTTTGTCGCGAAGGTCTTCTCGTGCTCGTTTGTCGTGCTTGTTCATGTTTGCTAGCGTAAAGGCCATTATGTTGTGGTTTTGAGGTAGCAAGGCTGGAGAGCTTTTTTCTAAGCGATTTGTTAGCTCTACGGACGCCGTGGAAAAAATTGCAACGCAATTCGCCTGGGTTTTTAGCAGCGAATGTTCTTAAATAATCTTCAAACGATCCGGTGAATCCTGGCAATATGGTTTTGTCTTGTAGCTCACTATCTCGTCGGGCTAAAACATAGTCTCGTTTTAACTGTTTGATGAGTCTTTCGTCTTCGGTTAAAAATGGCGGCAGCAGCTTATTCATTTTTTGTCGATCGGCGTTTTTTATCGCACTTTCTGTTTCGTCCCAAAATTCTTCTGCCTCTTTGGGCGAAAGTAAAGGATGCTCACCATCTAGAGACCTTGCAAAATCTTCGTCTACAGGCACTCCAATATAATTATCTATCTGGGTAGTTGCTGCCCATGAGCAGCTGCTTGCAAGCGTGAAAAATAAACCAGCAGAGAATACATATTTTTTTATCATGACGACAACAATGCCTTTTTTCTAAAAACTATCTAAAAACCAATGATAGCATACGAGCTCTCATGGCAGATTAAAGAGCTATGTAACATTGTCAATATGCTTATAGCCGACTTCACAAAGAGTGTCGATTCAGCAATGGCCTTTGTGGTACGATCTTACGGTCATAGTAAGTGAATGCAAAAAATTGCTGGGGGGCTTTCGATGTATCTATCTATTCGTCTGACTATTATTGTTTTGTTGGTGCATGTGGTATCGATTTGTCCGATTAAGGCGACAGATGCCCCATTTAGTGGTCACTTAGAGCGGGCAGTTGTTGCAAATAAAGCGCTTTGCCTTGCGTTAGATCCTGATGATGCGGCGTTTTCTATAGCAAAAAATCCCTTATTTGAAGACATTAAAGTTTTCGCAAAAATGCATCATGAAGAGTGGAAGTCCTTTTTGTTAACCGCGCATTTGACCATTGCACACTGTCGTACGTCAGCAGGAAGGGTTAACGTAGCACAGCTTAAGGATAAGATAAAAAACAACACCCCAGAGGTTGGTATAAAAATTGCTTTATTAGTCTGGAGTTGTTTTCAAGGCTACGCTCAGGGGCTTTGTGGTGACGATATAGACATAACCAAAGTTTTGCAGGTTTCTCAAATCAATGATGGGGTTGGTGGTCTTGACCCTGTGCTACACATTACAATTGATTTGCGGCCTATTTATGCAGCGACTGATGAAGAGGTGAGGCGTCGGTTTGGTGCGAGCAAAGATTGTGCCGCAAAAATAATACTGCCGTTGGTTCTATCTTATGTTGAATATTATTGGTTTAGAAAAACTTGCTTAACTATTCCCTGGCTGCCAGAAGGGGATTTTAATGTGCCTATTTTTACTACTCATTTGGTTGCGCTTTGCCTGTCTGCAACTGATGAGGCTGCCCATAGTGTTACATTTAAGCCCTTTATTGCGCCATGCCTAGAAAGATTGACGGTGCGCCATGTTGGTTTGACGTCAATGCCTTGGGAGCTCCCTTCATTAAATCTGCTAGATGTTCGCGGTAACCCGAGCTTGCGAATGCCAGATTGCTTTAAAAATCTTCATGCGCCGATGCTCTCACATGGCCATGTATTTTTATCCCGAGAGGAGGAGGCGCCGGAATTTGATGAAGACCCATCTGTGGCTATGGGTAGGCTGGATTTAAAATAATTTTTGATATTGCTATTATCCCAATGACTAAGCACCTTTTTAAAAAGCGTTTAGTCATTGGGAGAGGGTTATTACGTATGATTAAATCTCTGCTTATGCCTGCCCATTGCACTTGAATCACTAGATCTAAATTGACAGGTTGCGCAAGCATAAGGTTTTTCGCCGGTATGCGTCCGCACGTGCCTTGTTAAGTTGCTTTTGGTCTTAAAAAGCGCTTTGCATGTTTCGCATTGAAATGGTGTTTCTCCAGTATGTACCCGTTCGTGCTCAGCCAGATCGCTTCCTCCAGCAAATGATGCTGGGCAAATGGGGCAGCTAAATGGTCTTTCCTGGGTATGTTTTCGTTCATGTTTTCTTAAATTGCCCATTTGGGATGATCTATGATCGCAGAAGCGACATTTAAAGGGTTTTTCCCCAGTATGGCATCGCAAGTGTATTTTTAGGTTAGAAGGCGTTCTGGTAGTGATCTTGCAAATTGGACATTCATTGCCGATTCTAATGCCCGCTATGGTTTTTTTATCAAGCGGAAGCATCTCTTCTTCGTAATTAAGTGGCGCTATATCCAACACAAGGGGTTTTCGCCTTGTGGCATCTAGGACAGTGTTAATACTACTTATAATCGTAAACAGGGCCATTAAGCGTAACAGTTTGTTCATCGAAATCTCCAAGAAAGTAGGGCGCTAAGCGCTCAAAGTGTAGTTTTTTGAGAATTTCTAATTGTGGTTTCTTTTCGCCGTTTTGCAATAATCGCAGAAAATGTGTCCTGTTTAGGCGTTTTTTGCTCGGGGTGAGTGTTGCATTGTACCTATATTCGCTTTAGTACATTAATTTTTTGACAAAATGCCCATGAAAAAGTACTCTTATCTGGCGTTTAGCTTTGAAAATTACCAAAATAGTTTACTCATAATGCAGGCTTCCAAGCGGTTTGGCTGAAGGGTCCCGTTTGTGAAGTAAGCACTCTCCTAGGAGTTACCATGCCAGTACCAAAACGGAAATTATCGCGGAAACGACGTGATCAGCGGTCTGCGAATAAAGGCCTTAAGCCACAGTCGCTCTCTTCTTGCCAAACATGCCAAGCACCAAGCTTGTCACATCAAGTTTGTCGTGAATGCGGCTACTACAAAGGTATTAAAGTTTTGAGAACCAAGACTGACCGTATGTACACCCGTGGTCAATCACGCGAAGCGCTTGCAGCTCGCCGTGGCGCAGCAGTAGCCCCTGAAGCAGCAGCAACCCCAGCGGCTGG
>CAMBZK010000104.1 GCA_945872225.1 candidate division TM6 bacterium UASB124 | reverse complement strand
CTGAAGAGTAGCTGCAAGCTGCCCAACAAGAACTTCCTTACTTGGCAAGGTAGCCAAAAACTGCAATTCTGCAGCATTCAGTAAACGTGCTTCGTAAAAACCAGCAACAACTTTAAGTGTCTTATGTTCTTTAGCAAAATTAACTAATTGCTTTGCAACTGCAGACACATCATTGTTAGCAAAAACAAGCCCAACCTGTTCCTTAAAGCTTTCAGCAAATGCATCAGACCCTGGAATATCCTGAGCTGCTATACGCATTAATGAAGCTTTGGTAACTTTTACAGATCCGCCTTCGTTGCGCACTGTTCTACGCAAACCTTGGAGTGCCGCAACATTAAGACCCTTGTAATTAATCAAAAAAGTCGCCTGAGCTGAACCCATTAAACCCTTTAAATCAGACACGAGTGCAATTTTTGTTTGTTTATTCATTATAAATCCTCGTCCCGATTATTCCGCTACAATTTCATCAGGATTAATAGAAAGGCCAATCCCCATGGTGGAAGAAATGGTAATCTTTCTAATAAACTTACCTTTAGAGGTAGCAGGCTTGCTTGATTTCACAGCCTTAACAAGAGAAGCCAAATTTTCGATCAGCTTGTCTGAGCCAAATGATACCTTACCAAATGGAGCATGCAAAACACCGGTCTTATCATTTCTAAAGGATACGCGACCCTTCTTTAAATCAGACACTATGCTTGCAACATCAAAAGTAACTGTGCCAACTTTTTTATTTGGCAAAAGTCCGCGAGGACCAAGAAACTTAGCTACGCGACCAACAGCTGCCATCAAATCAGGTGTAGCAACAGCTGCGTCAAAATCAGACCACCCTGCTTCGATTTTTTCAATTAAATCTTCAACCCCAACATGGTCTGCGCCTGCTTTCTTTGCTTGCTCTTCATACTCGCCTTTAGCAAATACAACAACACGCATTTTTTTGCCCGTTCCATGCGGCAACAAAACTGATCCGCGTACTGTTTGCTCACCTTTAGCAGCATCAATGCCAAGAATAACATCAGCATCAACTGATTCATCAAACTTAGCAGGATTGTTTTTGCACACAAACTCAAGAGCACTTTTCCAGTTGGTGATATTGGCAGTTGCCAATTTTTCTCTGATTTTTATATATTTTTTACCTTGCTTACTCATAGCGCTTCCAGTTCAACGTGGTAGTAGAAACATTAATCAATAACGGAAAGGCCCATGCTACGAGCACTTCCTGCGACAATTTTTTTAGCTCCCTCAAGATCAATAGCATTAAGATCGGGCATCTTAATCTTTGCGATTTCTTCGATAATCTTCCATGAAACATTACCGGCAGAAACTTTACCTGGTGTCTTTGAACCTGCTTGAATATTTGCTTTTTTGCGCAATAATTCAGTAACAGGAGGAGTTTTCAAAACGAAGTCAAAGGACTTGTCTGAATATACCGTTACCAATACAGGAACAGTTTCACCCTTACGACTAGCTGTAGCAGCATTAAATTTCTTACAAAAGTCCATCAAGTTTACTTGATGCTGACCAAGCATAGAACCAACTGGTGGTGCTGGATTAGCTGCGCTGCCTTGTAATTGAAGTTTAACTTTTGCTTTTATTTTCTTTGACATGGTCTGCCTACCTTTAAGACATTAACAATTACTTTTTAACTTGATCAAAACCTAATTCAACTGGCGTGTGTCGACCGAAAATACTTACCATAACAGTAATTCTCTCCCGTTCATCATCAACTTTATCAATGATGCCAACAAACCCGGAGAATGGTCCGCTAGCAATGTGAACTTCGCTGCCAACCACAAAGGCTGTTTTTTCATGAGGAACGAGCAATTTGCCAGATATCTGAGCAAAAATACGATCAACTTCTTTCTCTGATAGTGGCACCGGAGTTTCACCGCCAAGAAAACGTGTGACGCGAGGCGTAGAAGCAACCATGCGATACATGTCACCACTCATATCCATTTGCACAAGCAAATACCCTGGAAAAATCTTCTCTTTCTTGTTTTTGCTCTCAGCCGCAAAAAAAGAGGTCATCTCACCAGCAGGGATTAGCACTTGCCCAAGTAATTCTTGTAAATTTTCTTCTTGTGCGCGTTTTTCGATATCTGTTTTCACAATATCTTCAAACCCTGTATAAACTTGTACCACGTACCAACGTTTCATCGTGCAACCACATTATCTGTTAAGATCAATTACTGACCCAGGCTTTTAATGAAAGCGCTGAATCCGGCATCCATGCCGCTTAAAATTACTGCAAAAACAGCTACCAATATACAAACAATTGTTGTCGATCCAACTAATTCTTCGCGACTCGGCCAACTAACTTTTGAAAGCTCTGTTTTTACTTCGACCAAGAAAGAAACTAATTTATTCATTGCTTACTTCTCCACGAACCAGAACAAAGAGTGGCAGGCCAGGAGGGATTCGAACCCCCAACCCGCGGATTTGGAGTCCGCCGCTCTACCAATTAGAGCTACTGGCCTTTTTTCATTACTTGGTTTCTTTATGTGCTGAATGCTTACGGCACTTAGAGCAATATTTGCTTAGGTTAAGTTTGCCAAAGTCACGCTTCTTAGAAACACGCTTACTGTAGTTTCTAAGGCCACAACCTTCGCACTCAAGGTGAACTATAATTCTGTTTTTTGCCATTGTGTAACTTTCGCAACATTCGCTTTTCATGGAGCCCGCGACCGGGTTTGAACCGGTGACCTCCACCTTACCAAGGTGGCGCTCTGCCAACTGAGCTACGTGGGCGCCTACTTTTCAATTTTTAAGTACTATAAAATGTAAGCCGTATAATTGCACAAAAAGCATGGCTGCCAAAGAGTTTCGCTAATTTAAAATCAGCAAAAAGCAGTACGCATACTAATGCTATGCCAGCACAGTATAGAAGATTTTAATGGAGCTGGCAACTGGACTCGAACCAGCGACCTGCTGATTACAAATCAGCTGCTCTACCAACTGAGCTACGCCAGCATCCATGGAGCGGGAAACGGGTCTCGAACCCGCAACCTTCAGCTTGGAAGGCTGACGCTCTAGCCAATTGAGCTATTCCCGCTATAAATCGTGCATGTCTACGGCTACACACTCTAATCTAGTGCTTAACGCTACCAGGCGAGCTGATTGCCTCCTCGCTTTTTTGAAATCATAGATGGTGGGGAGGACAGGATTCGAACCTGTGAAGGCTGAGCCAACGGATTTACAGTCCGTCCCCTTTGACCGCTCGGGAACCTCCCCAAAGCTACGTACTCAAAATTGCAAGTTCCATAAGGATAGATATTTTGCCAAAGATTTCAATCGTTTTTAGCAAAATTATCTGCTTAGACCATGTTTTTATACAAAAACAGCTAAAAAACAGGCCAGGGGGCTCTATTTTTAGGTGCTCAGGGTCATTAACCGCTTTTCCGGGTCTTTTTCATCATGCGCTAAAAGAATATGACAAACCTCTCCCTTGAGAGAGCCGTCCCGCAATAACGCATCAATGACTGCTGGCCACTCAATAAGACTAGTCCACTCAGCATCATATAAATACTCATCAAAGCCAATCGTCATAAAGCTATCTAGCGATTCGATGCGGTACAAATCAAAATGGTGTATTTTCTTGCCAGATGCTGTTTTATAGCTATTTACATAGGCAAATGTGGGACTTGTTGCAAGCCCATGAAACCCCAACTGCCTCAAAAGCTCTTTGGTCAAGGTTGTTTTACCAGCACCAACAGACCCTGAAAGGGTTATAATCCTATATTTATCTAACAATGGTAAGACCAATGTTTTGACTACATCAGCAATTTGATCAATGGTATATGCTATTTTCATGGAAATACTATTTATCCCAATTTTTTGATTTTAGCAGCAATCTGTTTTTCTAGCTTTGATGGGGTATAACTTTTCCCCTTACG
>CAMBZK010000103.1 GCA_945872225.1 candidate division TM6 bacterium UASB124 | reverse complement strand
AACGATCTAATAGTTCAGTGGATGAACACGTAGTGTGGGGACTTGAACATGTTGCGCCAACGTTATTATCGATTATGGGGCAGGCTATTCCGCCTACTATGAGTCAAAAAATACGTCTTTAAATTTGGGGTATCACAAAAGGGGGATTTCGATGAAAAAATTATCATTACACGATCGCATATGGGGCTGTTTTGCACATATGCCAATTATAACGATTATTTGGGTTTCGTATCTTGCTTATCGTGTGTGGCCGCACGTATCGATAAAAACATTATTGCTTAGTGCTAAAAGTTTTGAAGCTTCATCGCTACCAATTTTACCATTAGCTTTTACCTGCGCGAGCATTCCCATTTTAATGGGGATTGGTTATTTGCAAAGTAGGTCGTCATTTGTGAAACAAAATGCTGCTGAGGCTTTTGTGTTCAATTCCTGGCTGCTCAAAATCTATGCAATGCTTTTTTGTATTGTATTAATTGGTTTTTGCATCCCATCAGACCTTATTATGAACATTGCAGCCTGGATTGGTATTTTTATGTCGGTGCTTTGCCTTGTGCAATCATCGGTTGGGGTTTGTATTGCATTGCGTGGAGAGGTTTATCAGTATTGGTTTCCGTTAGCAGCGCTTAGATCCTGTTATGCATTGCTGCGCGACAGCTGCACAGCAGCCAAGAAGAAACAGCGCAAGAAACGGGACTGATAAACCAAGGGTAATGACCTTGAATCCCGCTATGCCAAAAATAAAGCAGCATGACAGGAGCCCAAGTAATGGCACCCAGAAAGGCAGGTCTTTGGTTGCCTTGGTTGTTACGGCATAAAATGCAGCGGTGACTGCTAATGTGTATGACAGTATTTGTGCACAGACGGACATGTTTTGCAGTGGAATTTGGTTGGCAGTTATTGAGAGTACAAATACGGCAATACTTGCTTCAATAAGGATGCTGACCCAAGGGACGTTATTGCCATTAATTTTGGTTAGCAGCGCCTTGCCTGGGAGGTGGTTGTTGTTTGCAATGGTGTGTAGGTTCCAACAGTTGCTCGTAAGCAGGGAGAAAAAACCGCCAACAATAGAGGCAAATACGACGCCGTTGAGCAGGCTACCAATCCATGGGTGCGTTGCAAAAGCCTTCATTCCCAGTACTAAAATTGGCTCTTGGGCGTTGACTAAATCGTAGCCAACAATGCCAAAAATAATCGCCTGGAAGGTAATATTGATAGCAGCAACAATGAAAAAAGACGAGACAATAACGCGCTTAATATTCTTTTTTGCGTCGTGAATTTGGTTGCCGATAGCGCAAATAACTTCAAAGCCAAGTAAAGCAAAAATAGCGACTGGCAGCGATGAGCAAATCTCTTTGAGTGAGGCTATTTCTTTAAAGTTTTTTGCATCAAAAAATAGGGTGCCAATAGCAAAAGTTACCAGTACGGGGGTTGCTTTGAGCGCGCTGAACAGGTACTGAATTCTGCCACCAATGGAGACGCCACCGATGTTGAGCAGCGTGAAAAAGAAAATAATGGCGATGTCCAGAAAGATGACCGGGGTGCTTTGTAGCGCTGGCACGCGTACTTGAAAAAATAGTACAAATTTATGAATAAGCAGTGCGGCACTTACACTTTTGCCCACAAAATAGGCCCATGCGCTTAAAAAGCCAGCCCAGCTACCGATGTAGGTTTTGCTGTAGACGTACAAACCACCAGCGACGGGGTGGAGCTTTGCAAGTTCGGCAATGGACAAAAGGATGGGGAGTACGAGCAATGCACCCAACGCGTAGCCAAGAAAGCCATAGGGCCCTGCAATACTTGTCAGTGCGGTGGGGTTAATAAATAAGCCAGCACCGATGATCGAATTGATACAGATTAAAATGGCAACTGAGCGGCTGATCCCGCTGCTTGCTTGTTTCATAGATTTCCTTTTGTGCTAAATAAGTTCTCCAAGGTTGAAGGATTGTAGCACAAGGGGTGATTAAGTCCAAAAATTGAAAAGCAGAATGGGGCTGGCACCTTAAAAATGCCAGCCCCATTCTGCTTTTTTAAGTATTTAGTCGATTACCGACCACCCATGGTGAAGTTTAATTTAGCATTAGGTTTGCTCGCGACAAGTTTACGGTCTTTGTCATTTTCTTTGCGTTTGTAGTCACGCTCTTTGTAGTTTTCCCAGCTTTCATGATACTGCTGGCTGCTTTGCAATGTTTTTTCGTGCTGTTGTTGACGAATTTCGGCTTGGTGTTTTTCAAACAAGCCCACTTGCAAATCGTATTTTTCGTTTTTGCTTATGACAAGCAGGACATGCTCAATGTTGGCATAAATATTGGGAATACTTGTGCGTAGGCCTTGGTAACGCTGCAAAATATATGGGTAGTCTGCCGGGCGCTGTATGGCCTCATTGTACGCGGCATCGAGTGCGCTTGATGCACTACCAAGCTCTACCGATTGGCGCATGAGTGTTTCGCGTGCTGCAACGAGTGGCCAGCTGGTGCCGTGCATGCTGGTAATGCGTGCAACAATTTGGTCTGGTGAGTCACCAGCCTTGGTGATAATCGGGTCGACTGAGAGGGTGGCAATAACGCCTTGAGCATAAGCGAAACGGCCAGTTGGCGTGTACATTCCCATAATTTTATAAATCAGTGCGCCAACCGCAAAGCCTGTTGCGGCAGAGCCAAGACCTGTCCAAAGCCAGGTGCTGGTATCAGAGCAGCCATTACTTTTTGCTATGCTGTGGATAGCATAACCAGCTGCAGCACTACTAAGCACGCCACCGCCAATAGCGCAGGCTGTAACGGTTGTTTCACTGATGGGGCTTACCGTAGTGAGTGGCATTAACAATGCAACAACAAGACATAATGCTTTAAGCGGCGTAGGTTTTAGCATGGATTATTCTTTCGCGTAAAATGCCTGAATAAAATTTCGTGCCAGATTAGCCTATTTGTTTATCTACAGCAAGTGAGTGATGGTCGCTTTAGCGCGCAAGTTTTGCTCAAGCTCTTTTATAATTTTATCTTTCCGCTTGTTCTGGATAGCGCGCTCAATATGGTTGTACCGCTCAGCTAAGGTTTTAAGGCGTACTTCTTGTTTGCCAACAAGCTTGACCAGTTCATAGCTGTTTTCTTTGTGCAATGGCTCCATGATTTGACCAATACCAAGTTTTTGAACATCAAGGTAGTCATCGTTGAGGTCAGCTGTTTCGATAGAACCGTGGTCTTCCCAGGTTAATTTTTGATCAGTGCCAAAAAGATCTTGGGTGCTGGCATCAGGTTGAGTAGCTTTTTTGGTGGTGTAATCATCTTCGGCAATGGTGGTCGTGGCTATGTGGTAGGCCTCTTTGGTGTATTCTGGATGCTCGTTGTAATAAGATTCAACTTCTTGAGAGCTTACAATAATTTTTTCACTGATTTCAGCGCGTTTCACATTTTCGTTTGCCATGAGCTTGCCAAGCTGTTGTTTGTAGGTGTCCAGCGTGAAGCCACTGTCTTTGAGTTGCATTTCGAATTCTTCATCTGATAGCTCATGAAGCCCATTATTAACTTTAAAAGCAACAAACTGGCGGTCAACATCAGTGGTTGTTGGCAGCATTTTCATAGTTACTGCGTGCTGATAAAGCAGCTCATCGTTAATTGCTTCGTCCAGTGAAAAAGTGTTCCCCTCGTTGATAATGCGGGGAATTTTTAGGTCAGATTGTAAGATATTGCTGCCATTAATGCGGGCAACGATTTGGTCAACAATGATGCGCTCAGCCTGTGCTACGGTGGTAACGCAACAGAGAGCAAGAGCTGTGAGGCGAACATGATTCATAGACCTATCCTTTCTATAAAAAAGGGCGAACTGTTACCAGCTCGCCCTAAAAACATACGAATTAGCGATAATGCTTAAGCTGCTTGCGCTGCTGCATGAGGGGCAGTGTCAGGGGCTTCGTCATCACCGGTTTCAGCGCTAGCTTC
>CAMBZK010000102.1 GCA_945872225.1 candidate division TM6 bacterium UASB124 | reverse complement strand
ATGCTAACTTGGCCGCTTTATTTGATGATCACTGGCAAGCGATCTATCAGCGCATGAAAGCACACATAAATAATCCTGTCGTAATCGTACAAAAAGACGCCTGTGGTGGCTGCTTTTATCCCCTCCAAGTGCAAATGCTCATCAAGCTACGGCACAGCGAAGTACTCTCGTGCGGCCTATGCAGTCGCCTGTTAATCCATGCGCCCTTAGTCCCGCTAATACCAACTACCTCACAGTAAGCACCATGGACAAACAAACCGCCCTTTTCGAAACCATAAAATCTGACCCCAAACCAAGCGTAGCACAAGAGCCACTCTGCATCTTTGTTGATGGTGCTGCACGCGGTAATCCTGGCCCTGCCGGCGCCGGTATTTTCATCCAACAAGCAAAAAAAACCGTCCTTGCTGAGGGATTGTTTTTGGGTAAAAAAACCAATAACCAAGCGGAATATTTAGCGTTACTGCTTGCACTGCTTTTTATTAATAAATTATGTAAAGATAAAAAGCTGGCACCAGCACCTCTGCGTATTTTTTCTGACTCTGAGCTACTGGTGAAACAAATGAACGGCATCTACCAAGTAAAAAACGAGCAATTAAAAGCGCTAAAAGGGCTTATTGTAGAACAGCTCAAAGGGCATAAAGCAACCTTTGCTCACGTATTTCGCGAGCAAAATACGCAGGCTGATGCACTTGCAAATGTAGGCGTTGATGAGCGCAAAAAAGTACCTGCCAGTTTTGTTAAAACCTTAGCAGACTACGCGCTACACCTCTAAAAACAATACCCCCAACACCTGAGGCTGTATTCATGATTGTTACACGCAGCATAAACGCTGGTTCTTTTAAAAAATATGGGCTCATCGCTTTTATTCTGCTGTGCGACATACTCACCGTGTCACCACGAGCAGAGGAGCCATTAGCACAAACCACTATAAAAACTGATCCTGAAGTAAAAAAAATCCAGGTCCTGCTTGAAGAGCACCAATTACCGAGTGATTCTCGCTTGGTAGTGCAAAGCAAAAATAGTTTTATGCTCTCATGCCCTGCCAACAGCCCCGATGCTGTCTTGTTCGAGGGAACGTCGCTCAATATGCGTTGCTCTAACGAGGGCACTGATGACAAACCAAATTATCGTTTGTACTTACAATGCAAAGACGGCAAGCATCGCCGCTTAAAGCACAATAGTATTGAAATTGCCAGCCCTCACCGCAAATTAACGTTGGGCAGCAAAACGTACCAAGGCAACATGATTATTCGTTTTGATCGTGCTGAAAAAAAAATCTTAGTGATCAATAAAGTCCCCCTCGATGACTATGTGTACTCAGTAGTACAATGTGAAAGCCTCCCAGCCTGGCCTCTAGAGATGCAAAAAATTCAGGCGATTATCTCGCGTACTTACGCAGCCTACCTGATGAATAAATCTCGCACCCACGCATCTCCCTACAAATACTATGATATTCGCAATACCAACCTGCACCAGGTGTACAACGGCACCCACACCACCGCAAAAATTAAACAAGCTGTCGAAGAGACTCAAGACCAAGTCCTGACCTACAGGGGTGACATTGCACTCACTATGTTTGATATCTGCTGTGGTGGATCAATCCCTGCTCATATGCGCTGCACCGACAGATCTAAACCCTATTTAATGCGATCGACAAAATGCACCCACTGCGCCAACAGTGCTCATTACAGTTGGAAAATTGACCTGAGCCTGCACCAATTTCTAGCTAAGCTTCGCACCAACCCAAACTTAATTGATAAACTAAAACACTTTAAAACCATTACTGATATCAAGGTTGTTGACGCGGACAAAGCCGGCATTGTACACCGAGTAAAGATTACAGGTAGTAACAAACATAGTATAAAAATAAGCGGTAGAGATATCAGACGATCACTAGTACCTCAAGTAAAAAGTTTGCATTTTACTATCAGTAAGATACGTGATCGCATTGTTTTGCAGGGGCGTGGCGACGGACACCAAAAAGGCGTTTGTCAATTCGGGAGCAAAGAGCTGTTAACTAAGGGCTGGAGTATCAGTAAAATTTTACAGTTTTACTACCCTGGAACAATACTGAGCCGCTTGAGCTAGATTCTCAAACAAAAAAGGGGGGGGTATGCCTTCTTCTCGCGTTCACTTACTCGCAGGAGGAGCCCTTTTTGCAGGCCTCTATTATATTATGAGGCAAACGATCTTTATTCATGAATTTTCTTGGCCAATGCAGGCTTTTTTATGCGGGCTCACCCTTTTAGGCTCTATTTTGCCTGACATTGATATTGCCAGCAATATGCAAAAAACCTTCTATAAAAGCATGATTCTTGTACTCCCCATAGCCTTTTTTGTAAACCGCCGCTGCTTTGTGGTGCTTCTTTTTCTGTGCGGTTTATTCCAAGTCTTACAGCACCGAGGAATCACGCACAACCCCCTCTTTTTACTCCTGTGCCCCCCCGCCGTGGGCTTAGCGCTTGCCTATCAGCAGCCAAGCCACCTCATCCAAATAGTTACAGCCTGTATTTTTTTGTCGCTTGGCGCTCTTAGTCATGTCGCTCTTGACCGGCTAAAAACACGCTTTTTGTACAGAAAGCGCTAATTTCTCCATCATACGACCTAATCATGCGCTTACCCCATTTGACGCTCAGAGCTCAGACCATTAAGCTGAAACTATGCCATAGATTATATTTCTATCAGGAATGTTTTCTGTGACCGCAGTTTATAGATTAAAAACTATTAATGGTTAGTGGAGGTTATTATGAACATTCGTACCTTAGCGCTATGCGCTATCGCAAGCTTAGGCATTAACAACTTAAGCGCTGAAACCATTACGCATCAAGGAACATTTGAAGCTCTTAGACAGAGTCTTCATGATCAATACGTAAAAACCAGTGGTTGTTTTGCATTACTTGACTCTACGATAAATCAAAAAGAGGTAGCTTCTGCCGCCAGCCTTCAGGCTTATAATGTAGCTCTAAAACAATTTGAGAAAGATCAAGCCACTGGGTTGCTTAGGCGATACTGGAACGACTATTGGTATGGTACAAAAGATTACATGACGAATAAGCCTGTTAAGCCTGACGCATTCCCATACAGAGGGACATGCGTTCAACAGCATGCAGCTTATTTTGATGATTTTGCATCAACAACCGAGCAATCACCTGATAAGATCTTCGATGCGGCTGGAACAACAAACAAGATTGCTCAGATGAGAGCAATTGCAACTAGGCTCAAACAGGCACAAATGGATTACTCAAATATCACGAATAGACTGTTACCAACATTTGATCCCACTCCTCATGAAACTATGGCTAAAGAGCTACACACATATCAAACCGCAAAAACGCCTGAGGATAAACTCCTTGTGCTTATGGAACACGTGAATAAGCAACGTGAGAAATTTAATTCTGAGCACCGCAACTCGATATCAGAAATATTTAATAAAGCAAACAACCCTACAGCAGAAGCAACTGTTATTCGTACGAACAAAGCGACATTGAAGGATCTTGTAAACGAAGCTAAACGTTTAAGAGAACTAGCAGTTTTTGGTGTTTGCCCTCAGCAAGATGCTCCTAAAATTTGTACGACTACAAAAGAATGCACATTGCGTATCCCTTCTATTGAGTACTGCGTTGAAGAGAAGATCGTAGAAGAATGTGTTCCTGGGGCCATAGAACCAACATCATGCGAACGCTACCTAGACCAAGCATTTCCTATCGATAAAGCAGCGTTAAGAAGTCTTAACCAATTCTTGGATAATGATACCCCTACACCTACTCCAAGCCAAACAACTTCCGCTAGTAGTAATGCTAGTGCCCCTAGCACCAGCACAAGCCCTTCTGTTAGCTTGAGCAGCTCACCTACTCCAACGCCTACACCGACACCTACTCCAACGCCTACCCCGACACCTACTCCAACGCCTACCCCGACACCTACTCCAACGCCTACCCCGACACCTA
>CAMBZK010000101.1 GCA_945872225.1 candidate division TM6 bacterium UASB124 | reverse complement strand
TCTCTGCTTGCTATCGAGTGTTGAGTAACCCAAGAAAAAGGTGCGTGCAGATTTTTAGCCTAAGTAAAAAGATAGAGGGGTGGATTCGTCTAGCTACACGAATCCACCCCTCTATCTTTTTAAATCTTTGTTATTCAAAAAGGGCACTTTGCTCAACGACCTGTTGGCCGAAAAGCTTCCGTCGCAGGATGGGAATTTTTTTGGGAGGGATAGTTCTGCCGCGTGGGGTTTTTTGCAGCAAGCCCATGCGGAGCAAAAAGGGTTCGACGACGTCTTCAATCGTTTCACGATCTTCGCCAGTAAGCGCAGCTAGGGTCTCAACGCCAACGGGGCCACCGTCAAAATCTCTGATAATGTGAATAAGTAAGTCTCTGTCGAGCTTATTCAGGCCGTCTTCATCTATCCCCAGAAAGCGTAGGGCAATATCGACTACGGCATCGTCAACGAGCGCATGGTTGTGCACTTGTGCAAAATCACGTACACGGCGTAAAATGCGCTTCACGATGCGGGGCGTTCCACGTGCACGGCTGCCAATGCAGAGCGCTGCAGCAGCATCAATAGGAACTTCAAGGAACTGTGCATTTTGAAGGACAATTTGTGTTAGCTCAGCTGGCTCGTAAAAATCAAGCCGCTCAACAATGCCAAAACGTGTTTGCAAAGGAGCAGAGACGAGGGATGTTTTGGTGGTTGCGCCGATCAAAGTAAAACGATTGAGGGGCAAGCGGATTGACTTTGCACCAGCACCTTGACCAATGATGACGTCAACGCAAAAATTTTCCATGGCGCTGTATAAAATTTCTTCAACGTTTTTTGGCAAGCGATGAATTTCATCAATAAATAAAATTTCGTTTGGGCCAACGCCTGACAAAATGGCAACCAGGTCGCCGGTGCGCTCTAAAATGGGAGCACTCGTGACTTTAAAACCAACCCCCATCTCACGCGCCATCACGCGAGCCAGTGTCGTCTTGCCAAGCCCCGGCGGACCAAACAGAAGCAAATGGTCAAGCGCCTCTTCACGCATTTTTGCCGCTTGCACATAAACCTTTAATTTTTCTTTAATAACCGATTGGCCTAAATATTCTTCAAAAGAATTGGGCTCAAACGAGATGGCGCGATCTTCTGGTGATTCTTGTAAATTTAACAGTTCTATTGGTGAAAGCATGTTCATAAAAAAGTACTCTTCAACAAGGCTAATAATCGTCTAGCAGGTTCAACATAGCATACTCTTGCGTTTAGCAACACAAGCAATCTACTATCAGTTCATAACGCATTATTCTATTAAGATTCTTTTTTAAAAATCAGGGGATATGTATGAAGCATAAATTTGGTTGGGTAGCATATGTTCTACTGCTTCTTGTAGCGTCATATTTACCATTATCTGCCGAAATCACAAGTGCTGATGCGGCAGCTACTGAAGCAGAAATTAAGGCGATGTTTGATGCGATGCCTCAGCATGGCTACGCGGAAATTACAGCTATTCGAAATAGTACAGAATATCCAGGAGATTTGGTTTTTGACAAAGGAGTTCATGACGAAACCCCCCGTGATTCGGTTATTGCTATTAAGCATGTAGCTTCAGGAAAATATCTTGCTGCTCGCAAGACAGAGCTTGCTGGCAAGCCGATATTTGTTTTAAAACCCGATGCTGACAATGCGAGCGACAAGGCCGCACAGTTTAGCGTTAAACGCAAATTATCAACCGTTCCTAAGCTCCGTGATTATTGGAGCATTGAATCATCCGTTGCTAGCGATTTTGTTATGCAAGCAAACGATGAAGGGGGCGTTGGGTTTTTGAGTCAGGCATTCAATGATGAGACTACTGATCGGGCAGGTCATTGGACAATCCAGGGGTCAAAACTACAAGAGGTTTATTTAGAGAATCGTCCAAGCGCTAACAACGCCGGCGGTATCCTTACTTATGAAAATGCTGATCGCATTATTAAAACTGGTGAAAATGTAACCATTACTACAGAAGCTGCGACGTGGGGCTTGGTTAAATCGGCTGAAGCGGATAAAGACAATACTATTCGCTATGGTGATGTTGTTGCCCTTGCAACGCGCAAAGGTGATTACATTATGCGGCAAGGCAAGGATAGTGTTACCCGTACGGCCAAGGATTATAATAGGCAAAATGCTAGTAATGTCTCGTGGCGCTTAGATGGTGGACCTGCTGGACAGCCGGTTAAACGTGGCAGTGGTGTTAATTTGGTATCCGTCGGAAATGGGTACACAGAAGCCTATACTATTGGCTTTAATAATGACTTAAGTGCTGGTGAAGCGTTAACTTACGATACCTTTGGCGTTACGTTCAATTTGAAGAAGAATCGCAAAAAATGGTTACAGGCCTACAAAGATAAACATGCCGGTGCTGATTGGGGCGATTATCATGGCGATGCCTTGATGACCATTAAAAAATATGAGAATAAATACCAGTACCCTAATAATGTTGGCTACGATGTTGTTCGGCGCCAGGCTGATGGCACATGGCAGCCAGTAAGTGACAAAAAATTTGTAGAGCTCGCTGTTAAAAGTGACAACGAAGTTTGGGGATTGGATACCAGTGGCGCTGTCTGGGAATGGGATGGCAAAACATGGACGGTAATTCCCGGATCAGTATCATTCATAGATATAGCGGTTAATGCGCAAGAAATTTTATACGGTGTCGACCAGCAAGGCAGGTTATTTTTGCGCACTGATACAGGGTGGGTAGAAAAGAAAGCGGTTGCCCGACGCGTTACGCTTAAAGCAGAGGATTGGAAGTTGGTTAAGAGCAACCCAGAGGTTTATGGGTCTGATAGTCCAAATGTTTCTTTACCAGCTCAAGGCGACTACATCCTAAGCTTTAAGGCCATAGCAAGCAATAGCATTCGCGTTAAGATCTCAAAGTACGACATAATGCTTTGGGATGGTACTGGGGGTCATTATTCAGGCATCCCTGGTATATACGAACAGATTGGTATGCGCTCTACTGATAGCAATAGAACGCTTCCTATTGATGTTGCTATTGCTGTTCGCTCTTCAACACAAGAAATATTGGTCTATGTGAATGGTTGCCGCTTCATGACGATGAAAATCGACAACATTAGCTTGGCACCAAACACGGCACAATTTGGTGCTTCTGGAGCGCCTGTTCAGTATGGTGCTATCAGTGTAGCAGCGTGCCCACCAGCAGGGCTGCTTGATGCGTATATGAAAACACGCAATGATACTGGAGCCGTTTCTGTTGCCGCAAAAAATATCATTTGGTGTATTGCCGATGATGGGTCATTAGTTAAATATGATGGTGGCGAAAATGCAACACCGCAAACTGCCCTTGGTAAAAATGTTACGGATGTCAGTTATGCCGATGATGGAACAACCTGGGCAGTTCGTGACAATAAAGAGCTATGGCAGCTGAATGCGATTAGTAATAATTGGGAGCTGCGTGATCCACCAGCACAGATGCCATTTATTACGGATATTGCTGTGCGCAATGCCAGTGAAATGTATGTTCTTAGCGCTGATGGCAGCCTATTTTTATGGAATGGCAAAGTATGGGCTAAGCAGGCAGGCATGCCAAACCTTGGCAAAATTAGCATTGGTAGTGGCATTACAAAAACCGTTACCCCGATCATGAGCAATGTTCATTTTGACCAGATGATGACGCATGATAAAGACGGTAATATTTATAAGGTTTCTGATGCTGGCAAGCTGGCCATAGAAGTTATCAAGTTAGGTTTTGGTGGTAACATAGCCCCACAAGAAACGGTTTGTTGTACCCTCCCTGCAATGCAAAATCCAGAAGTGAGCGGGTTTGCGCGTACTGCTGTTACACTAGAATCTGGTGCAACACTGATTGTTCAACCACTTGACAGTCGTGGCGGTGCGTGGCCAAAGAAAACATTTGAGAAGCCAAATCGTGCAACCATAAGCTTTTTAGCAAAACCATCACCAAAGGGAGATGTCCAGATCTTGCTTGGTGACACTAT
>CAMBZK010000100.1 GCA_945872225.1 candidate division TM6 bacterium UASB124 | reverse complement strand
GTTCTGGGAATAGCTTTGAGCCATATTCAAAAGGCAGTGAGTCGTTTAAAAATATAAAGCTTTCAGTGAAGACATAGGGTGGTGTTGTCTCTGTATCAAATGGCGTTACACGTCTGAGCGCGACCCAGTGGCCTCCGTTAGCGCTCCTGCCCATATGAAAAGCGACGCCTGTGAGCTTGTAATCGTGACCATGTAACGTAATCTTTTGCTCTATTGTAAGGGGCGTTTTGGCTTTTATGTTTTCCATGGTATCAAAATCAAATTGTGTTCTCTTAATAGCAATTACAAAGTGATCGCCGGGGGTAATAGATATTGATTTTTGTGCTTGGCTGGTGTGGTATGTTGGGGACTCTTTTCCTGCTGCTAGGTGGCAAAAACATTCATCTATACTGTTGCAGGTTGCGCAACCGCATTGTGAGCATTGTACATCATCGATTATTTCAGGTACTTGAAAGTTAGCAAGAAGTTCACTCACACGGATTGGGGCTTTTTGGTTTGGAATGTCTAGCTGTACAAAAATTTCTGCGGCTATCTGTGCACTCAGATGTCCATGTGCACAGATCTTGTTTGTTGTTAACGTAGTTTTGCTCAATTTATTGTCAAAGCCATTAAAAGCATCAAAAAGTTTTCCGTAAAATTCGCCAGCATCTTGTTGTCTAATATCGCCAGTACTTGCTACAGGGGTGTTGAGATATTCAGCGTCTGTACTATTCATGTTAAAGAGCGCAGGAACTCTAAGGGCAAAAGCATAATTTTCATTTAATGGGAGCGTGACATTGTGATTAAGGTTAGCTATGTAATCATCAGATAACCTTAAAAACTCATGAATCAGCGTAGCGTTTTCCGGGAGTTGTGTACGATTCATGTGCTGTAAATAATGCGTGTGGGCTGGACTAGAAAAAATACCATGCAAGGTGGCGTTGATAAAGCAGGTGTTACTTGGATTGCTGAATTTTGGAAAGCCCCAGCTTGGGCTTGGGAGCACAGAAGGTGATGGGGATATTGAATTTTTACTCGCATTTTTGATGTTCCACGCAACAACAGTTGCGACCGTGGCTATGCTAATAACGGTGGCAGCTATTGCCTTTGCAGAAAGGTAACCATTCGGTTTTTCTTTCTGCTTTTGTTCTGATTGTTCATTATTAACAGGCGTTTTTTTGGCTTGTATGCTTATTTGCGTACATAGCAATGTGCAGATAGAAAACAAAATGCGAAGATTCATGAAGACCCCCAAATTGGTTGAAAGCAAATCCCTAAAATATAACCCGGCATCATTTTATCATGCTTTTTCTTTTTTAAAAAACGGCATAATACCTGATAAAATGGTATAAAAGACGCGCTGAGGAGAAAAAATAGTGATAAAATGCGTAAAAAATGGTTGCTAAGGTAAAACCTTTGTGGTACATTTTGTCCGTCTTTTACTCGTATTGACAAGTACACGATGTGCCGAGGTGGCGAAATTGGTAGACGCACTGCTTTAAGGGGGCAGCGGGTTAACGCCCATAAGAGTTCGAGTCTCTTCCTCGGCACCATTTTTTTGTCTTAAAAAAACGATTTCTAGAGGATCTGAAGGAGAATTTCAGGATGCAAACACAATCTAAATTAGCCAGAGCGTTGATGTCTCCACTTATGTTGTGGATGGGCGTTATTGTTGCCGGCTCATACTTTATGCTGTCGCTTGATCAAAAAGCACTAAAACAGCAACGTCAACCAGGATTTCTTGGGATTGCACAGCATTATTACAATGCATTAAAATTTAGCCATATTAAAAAAGGTATCGACCTTGAAGGTGGTACTTATCTGGTGCTGACTGTCGAAATCGAAAAAGCATTAGAAATGAAGCTTCTGAATGAAGCTCGTGGTCTTGAGACAGCTCTAAAAACAAAAGGGCTTTCGGTTGCTACCAAAAAAGAAGTGCTTGATTCAGGACTAAGCATGACGTTTGCTAGTGATGCTGAAGCAAAGGCTGCCTACGCTGCGCTTCATGAGTCTAAGGCGAGTACCTTGCGTTTAAAGGTACATGAAGATGTTTTGCGCGTAACTTTCGCCCCAGAAGTTGAACAAGCTGTTCGTACAGGTGCTGTTGAACAAGGCGTCAACGTGCTAAGTAACCGCCTTGGTGGTTATGGCGTTGAGGGTATTGTTGTTCAACAACATGGTGATCATCAAATTGTTATTCAACTGCCTGGTATTGATGACCCTGAGCACGTTAAATCGGTGATTACAAAAACGGCTCATCTTGAATTTAAAATAGTTGAAAAAATGGCTGCTTCTCGCGAAGCCTTGCTTGATCAGTACGATGGTGAGCTGCCATCAGATATGATGATTGTTTCTGGACGTCGTGGTAATGAAGAAGAGGGAACTGGTCAGTTCTTTCTGGTTTCGGCATTTCCTGATGTTACTGGTGATCGTATTGTCGATGCAAAAGTTGATCATGATGAATACAACAAGCCAATCGTAAGCTTTAGACTTGATAGTGAAGGCGGTCGTGAATTTGGCGAGCTGACTTCAAACAATGTTAAGCGTCAATTGGGTATTATTATTGATGATGTTATGTACACACATCCAGTAATCTCAACACCGATTACTGGTGGTTCTGGGATTATAAATGGTATTGGTAGCGTAAAAGAAGCATTTGACCTATCCATTGTTCTTAAATCAGGGTCATTGCAAGCGCCACTTAAAGTAGAGCATGAAAACCGTGTTGGTGCATCGCTCGGGCAAGATTCGATTTATAAGGGTATTTTGGCGTGTGTTGTTGCGCTTGTGCTCTTGTTTGGTTTTAGCTTGGCGTATTACAAAATTCCAGGGCTCTTTGCGATTATTACCCTTCTGGTAAACATCTTTTTGACCTTGTTGTTTTTGTCATATTTCAAAGCGACCTTGACATTGCCAGGTATTGCGGGTATCGTACTGACGATTGGCATGGCAATTGACGCATCGATTCTTATTTATGAGCGTGTTAAAGATGAGCTCAAAATAGGGGTGCCATTTAAGAAGGCAATGCTTGACGGTTTCTCTGACGCAATCCCGGTGATCTTAGACTCGAATATTACAACATTTCTGACGGGCTTAGTGCTTTTCTGGTATGGCGGCCCAGCAATCAAAGGATTTGCTGTTACGCTCATGGCAGGTATTGTGGCGACACTTTTGTCAGGCGTACTGTTTTTGAAAGCGCTCTATACATTCTTCTTTGATTGTACAAACGTCAAACAGTTTAAAATATAGACATCTGGTAACGGCGACGTAGCTCAGTTGGTTAGAGCGACGGAATCATAACCCGTAGGTCCTGAGTTCGAATCTCAGCGTCGCTACCAAAAAATATATAAGGTGCCCTGTGGTAATGGTGACTAGTCTCATATTCTTAATTTTAGGATATGTGGTTGGCGCGATTCCTACAGGGTATTTTTTTTGTAAGTTTTTTTTCAATATGGATATCACTGCAAGCGGTTCGGGAAATATTGGGGCATCCAATGTTGGGCGTGTGCTTGGTAAAAAATATTTTATCATTATATTTGTACTTGATGCTTTAAAGGCTTATGCGGCGCTTGTTTTTGCTAATCTTGCAATACATAGCTATAGTATGCAGTCTTGGTTTTTGCATCTTGTTGTAGCGGGCTTACTGGTTGGCAATGCTTACTCATTTCTGCTTAATTTTAAAGGTGGCAAAGGCGTTGCAACCACCTGTGGCATCATATTTTTTATGTTGCCGTGGTTTATGGGTCTTGGATTTGTGGCAACATGGCTGATAGTTCTTGCAATAACTAAAACGCCATTTTGGGCGTCTCTTGCATCAATACTTGCGCTCTTGCTGAGTGTGGTGCTGTACGGATCTTTTCAGCAAGTGGTCTTTGTGGGCATAATTTTTATGTGGCTTTTGTTTCGCCACAGCACTAATCTTGTTGCTTGGTTGCGAACTAAAGCTTTTTAACATGATTGCGTGAATTTATATGAAATTTTCTACGGTTGCTACT
>CAMBZK010000099.1 GCA_945872225.1 candidate division TM6 bacterium UASB124 | reverse complement strand
CGAGCGACGTAACCTGACACGTTGGCTCGCTGGCGAGCAGCGCTCGCGTGTGGCCGCCACCGCCAAAAGTGACATCCAGAAAACTTTTTCCTGGCTTTGGGTCTAGGGCAGCAATGACTTCGCGCATTAAAACGGGCTTGTGGTAAATTTCATTTTGCATGTATTTTACTTTTATTTTTTGTGTACATTCTGGAAATTGATACGCTTTACCGGCTTGATCGTATAGTTAAAATAGTCCTGCATTATACCATAGTTTTCAACATCAAGAACTATTTTTTTACCGGCAAGCTTTGTTAAGGGGCCGAGAGAAAGCTTGCAATCGCGTGGCAGCAGCTCGTAAGTCGATGCATAGGCCTCTTTTTCTTGTGACTGGTCAAAAATAGCAAGCTCCCCGCGGACGTACGATTTGTCACGCATAGTGATAATCGTCGCTGCATTGATTTCACCAATTTGGTCAGGATCCAGCCGTAAAATACTGGTTTTATTGTAGTGCCAGGGTGTCATATCATCTTTTTCTTCGGTGGCCCCAATCCAGCTACCCTTGGCATTTTTTTGATACACAAAACAGGTAACAAAGATGATCTTGCCTGTTTTATTTTCTACAGCAAATACTAGGTCGCTGTTTGAGAGTGATCCTGCAGGAAGCTCTTTTTTACAGACAAAGTCATAGTCTAAGACCTCTCCCTTCATGCCATAATTTTCGATAAGGAGCGTAACCTTTTTGCCTTTGAGGTTAATCAATTGATCAAGATCAAGTTTTTGTTTGTCCTTAAGAAGTTCGAACACGGCGTCATCAGCTTCTCCCTTGGTGCTAAAAATGCCCAGATAGCCAAAGACAAACGTGCGATCAAGCTTTTCTGGAATGGTGTCAACATCAATAGTGACTGTTTGGTAGGGGGCTATCTCATAAACCGGTGATTTGATCCAGCGCCAACGTTCAAAATTGCGGCGGCGTTGGTAGCTAAAGCTTGCTACAAAAAGCGTTTTTCCTGTCTTGTTTTCCACATCAAAGTCAAGTTCATTAGGGTCATCAGCATTGTAAATTGAGTCGCTACGTTTTTTGAGCTTTGGTGCTTTTGCAACCTTTTTTGCTTGGGGTGTTGCCGGCTTTGCCTCTATGACGGGCTCTTTTTTTGGTGCATCTTTTTCTAGCGGCAAAAGCGAGAGCGTTTCTTCTTGCTCTTGTGTGCCTGTTGCAACAGGCAGCGGTTTTGGAGCTTTTTTTGTGCGACTACAGCCTGCTATGAACAGGAGGCTTATACAAAAAATGATCAATGAATAAGACGACGTATTATATTTTAATAACATAGAGTTCTCCTTGCTTGCCTAAGCCTACCAGGTCACGCATGCAAGCAGAAGAATTTGTTTATGATTGCAGGATTTCTTGTTCCATGGCCTTAATCTTGCTGGCGAGTGCTTGGTCGTTGGCGAGCAAGAGTTCCATTTTGCTGACGGCGTGAATGACCGTTGAGTGGTCTCTTCCCCCAACATAACTGCCGATGACTTGCAGGGAGCAGTTGCTCATTTTTTTCATAAGATAAAAGGCTACTTGCCTCACGAGTGAGATATCTTGGTGGCGTTTTTTTGAGCGAATATCATTGATGCCTGCGTCATAGTGCTTGGCAACCACTTTAATGATGGTATCGAGCATGATCCCCTCACGCTTTGGCTCATTCAAATTAAGCAGTACTTTGCGTGCCATTTCCAAGCTAATCTGTTGGTTGGTGAGCGAAGCAAAGGCGCCAATGCGAATTAATGCTCCTTCAAGCTCACGAATATTTGAAACAACCCGTGCCGCAATATATTCTGCCACATCTTCAGGCAGAGCAATGCGGTGTGCGTCACTTTTGCGGGTTAAAATAGCAATTTTAGTTTCAATGTCAGGGGTTTGAATATCCGCAACCAGGCCCCATTCCATGCGTGATTTAAGCCGGCTTTGCAGGCCGTGAATCTCTTTGGGGAAGGTATCGCTTGAAAGTACAATCTGTTTTTGCTGCTCGTAGAGCATGTTGAAAATATGAAAAAAGCTCTCTTGTGTCTGCTCTTTATTTGATAAAAACTGGATGTCATCAAATAAAATAAGATCAACCGCTTGGTAGCGGTTTCTGAACTGTTGAGAGCGATCGAAGCGAATTGAGTTGATGAAATCATTAATAAAGGTGTCTGCTGTTTCGTACCGCACCACCAGATTTTTATTGCGCTTACTTACTTCATTGCCAATCGCATGCATAAGGTGGGTTTTGCCAAGCCCAGTGCCGCCGTAAATGAAGAGAGGGTTATAGACTTTGCCAATGCTTTCACAAATTGCGTACGCTGCCGCGTGTGCGAGTGAATTGCTGGGCCCCACAACAAAATTATCAAATTGGTAAGCAGGGTTGATAACCCCACCAGTGCGTGGTTTTTTAGCGCGATCAGAAAGAATTAACTCTTCTGACTGGTGCTGCACGAGTACTGGTGGCCTGTGCATGTGGTGTGAGGCGTGTGTTGCTGGCGTGATGGTTGGTTCGTTAACCAGTTCAGTGTCATGAATGACCGACGCAGGCATAATGTTGCGTGTGCGTGCTGCGTTTTCATGCTGTGGTGCGACTTCAAAGCTAAGGCGCATGGTGTGGGTATTGAGTAGTCGAGCTAGGTGTGTTTTTAAGAGCTCGGTATAATGGTCTTGAATCCAGCGGCTGACGAACTGGTTGGGAACGCGGAGCGTGGCAATGCTATTGCTAGGATCCCACGATTCCAAGCAGACCGCTTTAAACCAGGTCTCTACGACTTGGCTGCCAGCCTCAGCTGTGATGATGTTAAGAAACTCGTCCCAAATTAGTTGCACAGCTTGCCTCGAATGTTGTTATCTATTTGTTCTGGTGAGTATATCACATGAAAATAGCAAGGCGTATTGTTTTTAGTAAAGATAGAGAATATGAAGATTTTTAGCTTGTTTTGTTGTGTTGTTATGATGCTGGCTGTTGCTGCGTGCAGTAAAAAAGATGATAAAAAATTAGCACGAACGTATTTTAGAACAGCCTTTTTAGAGCTTGCCGATGACCGCAAAGGGAGTGGGCGCCTGCAAGCGGCATTGCAAAATATTAATCGAGCGATTGATCAGTCAGAGCAGCCAGAGTATTATGCGCTCAAGGCTACCGTTTTGCATTATCTTGGGCATGCGACTGAAAGCATGAAAGTATTTAGTAATGCACTGGCGTTGCCAATGGATCAGGGGCTCAAGGCACAAATCATGAATAATTATGCCTGTGTGCTTGCGGAGTCTGGCGAGACAGCAAGGGCAAAGAAGATTTGGCAAGATCTTGCTGCAAGCTCGTGGTATGCAACCCCCGAAGTTGCTTGGGTTAATCAGGGTAAGCTTTGCTTGAAAGATGGCGACCCGGTGCGTGCCAAAGAGGCTTTTAAAACAGCAGCAATGCTGGCGCCCAATTATTTAGATGCTCATTTTTATTGCGCTGTGGCTGCTCAAGCAGCAGGGCAGCTATCGGTTGCCAAAGAATCACTGCAGACGGTTTTTAAACTTGAGCCCGATCATGAGCAAGCACTTGCTTTTGCAGAGCAGTTTGCGCTGCTGAGCTAATTCAGTCTCAAGTAGGGGTTGCTTGCATATGTCTCGCCCGATCTTTTACCATCAGTGAAGGGGAAAGCTTTATTGGCAAATGAAGAGCGCGTGCGGGGGGTTAAAATCATCTAAATAGACCAGGTAGCGTGTTTTTGAATCCGCCAGATTAGTGTTCAAAGCTCCGCTCCTTCTCGTCCTAACGGACTTCGGCCTTCGACTGGGCTCAGGCTGAGCGGGATGTACTTGGTTTTAATTATTTTATTTAGATGATCTCTCTTTGGCGTGCAGGGGGGATTTGGGATGCTAAAATTGGGTATTATTCTGCTGTCGTATTGTTTGGCCACTGGCCAATTGCAAGCCTATGCGCATCACGAAGCGCTGTTGGCGCTGATGAGCGATGATCGGCTCTATGACGTCATGCCGCCACGTGTTGATGCGGCCCTTGTGCAAGGACTTGATAGCACGATGACCGGAACACTTTCTCGTTGAGAT
>CAMBZK010000098.1 GCA_945872225.1 candidate division TM6 bacterium UASB124 | reverse complement strand
GATTAATTTCTATCTGAAGTTTCTCTCGCGTGGCGAGCACAATTGACCATAAAGCCAATCATACACCAACCAGCAATCAAGGCCGTACCACCATAGCTAATAAAGGGCAAGCCAAGCCCCTTAGTAGGGAGCAGGCCACAAGAAACCATCAGGTTAATAAGCGCTTGAATGGTCAGCAGAACAATAAAGCCCAACGATGAAAAAAAGCTAAACCCATCGCGAAAGAGCAGGACAATCCGCATACCAAAAAAAAGGAATGCCACATAAAGAAGCATGAGCCCGAGAGAGCCAAAAAAGCCAATTTCTTCGGCAATAATAGGGAAAATAAAATCAGTATGCTGCATGGGCAAATAGAAGAATTTTTGTTTAGAATTCGCAATCCCAACACCCCACATTTTGCCATTACCGATAGCAATCAGTGACTGAATAATCTGAAACCCCTTACCTTGTGGATCAGCCCATGGGTTTAAAAAGATTAAAATGCGGCTCAGTCGGTATGACTTTGAAAAAATCAAAAATACAATCGCGGGGCAAGCAAGCAGTGCTGTTGCCAGTAAGTACCGCATGTTGCACTCCGCAACAAAAAACAGGACCAATGCTGTTGAGAAGAGGGTAATGACAGAGCCAAAGTCTGGCTGCTTAAGGAGCAGCGCAAAAGAGACCCCAAGAACGAGAAGAAAGGGTAGATAGGTGTATAAAAATGATTTAATACGATGCTGCTTTTTTTCCAAAAAGTAGCCCATGTACAAAATTAAGAATATTTTGAGGAGCTCACTTGGCTGCAAACTAATAAAGCCGAGCTTCAGCCACCGATTTGCACCATGCATTTTCACCCCCAACCCAGGAATGAGCGTCAAAACCATTAATCCGAGCGAGCAGAGAAATAATGCTGGTGCATATTTTTTGAGCCACTGGTGAGGGATAAGCGCAAAGATAAAAAAACCAACCAGCGCTATCAGTGTGTATAGCCCCTGTTTTTTTAAAAAATAGGTATCACTGCCACATTTTTCAAGCGCAAAAATCGAGCTTGATGAATAAACAAAAACAAGGCCAACAAGGGTAAGTATCCCTACTATGCCCAGTAATGTTTGCATATCAGCGCGTAAACGACTTACCGGTAATGCCATAGAAACCCCTGATTAAGATCGCCCTCTCCACCTCACCCATACCAAACAGAGAGCGAGTAATGTTATTGGCATTACATTAAGACGGAGCTGCCTGGCTAGGCAAGTTTTTGTACGAGCTGCTCAAATACTTGGCCACGGTGCTCATAGTTTTTGAAAAAATCAAAGCTAGTGCCACTCGGAGAAAAGAGGACAATGTCGCCAGGCGTCATTGAAGAAGCAACCGCGCTAACAACATCTGCTAAGGTTGCACAAGCCTCTGCACCAACAAATTGATGGCTTTCTGGCCCGAAGCAAAACACTTTTTTAATCTGAGGGATGTTAGCAAACGCATCCATAAGCCATGAACGATCAATACCTTTTCCTAGCCCCCCAACTATAATAATTATAGGCCGCTGCAATAAAGCTAGACGATTTGCCGCGGCAAGCGTTGCCTGCGCAATGGTTGATTTGGAGTCATCGTAAAAATCGACCCCTCTTACCGTCGCACAATGACGCACGCGATGAGCGAATTCGGGTAATAATTTTTCTGACTGCGCCTTGAGCAACATGGCAGGCAACTGTTCAATGGCAAAACCGAGCGCATACAAACCTGCAACAACTTGCAACCAATTTGCGACAAACGTAATCGTAGGCAACATAATGTGCTCTATCAAAACATGCTTTTTGGTACAAATACCATCATGATAGGTCGCCAGTATTACTTGAGTATCATGCATATAAAGCGCATCAAATGTTGGCAGAGACACATCAACCAGGTTAGCCGGTTGATCGGTAGTCACTATGATGCGAGAGCGGGTTTTTACTAAATCATCAATGATTAATGAACTAGCCTGGCCTTGCAGCAAATCATGAGAGGCGATTATCACTCGAGGCGACTGCTCTAACCGTATCATGCTCGCTTTAGCTTGCCAGTAGCCATCGAGCGTTTTATGCCGGTCCAAATGATTTGGGTACACATTAGTATAGATTGCTACTATCGGGGTAAAGTGTGCATTAAACTCAAGCTGAAAGCTAGATAGCTCTATGATGGCTACATCAATCTCATCTTGCTTGCTAATTAAATCAAGCATGCCAATGCCCACGTTACCGCCCATAGCGACTCGACAGCTAACACCACCATCAGTACCACCCTCGCTATTGCAAGGAGTATTTATTGCTACAAGATTGGCCAAAGAACCAAGTAGCTTAGTGATAGTTGTCTTACCAGCAGAGCCGGTAATTGCCAGCACCGGCTTGCAGAAAAAAGCACTAAAAAAATCCAGCTCTGTAACTATTTTATGTGCAAACATTTGATATGGACCAAGATCAATACCAGGACTTGCAACAACAAAATCATTGCTCTGGATAAAAACAGCTAAGTCAAGGCTAGACCCATCAACAAATACCGCCGAAGAAGCCCCCAGCAGCTCCAACTCATTTGAGTCAAGTACTCGCTTATCCCAAACGGCAATATGCTGACACTGCATCACAAGCTTAGCAGGTAAGCTATCTTGTTGCCTGCAAGCTTGATGTATTTTTTTATCACGTAAAAACGACAGCACTGATTTGCCAACAACGCCAAACCCTATAATCCCTACCTTGTACACAAGCCCCCCTTTTGTATTATTTAGCCGCGTACGTAACGGCATTAATAACATTGGTTGTAGAATGCCCTTGTAGAAAATCAATAATATGAACCTCTCCACCATACGATTTAAGGAGTTCATAACCAACAATTTTCTCTTTTTCGTAATCGCCACCCTTAACGAGCACATCTGGGCGAATATATTCTAATAATGCTGCTGGCGTATCTTCATCAAACACAACAACAAAATCAACCATTCCCAAAGCGGCTAGCATAGTAGCACGAAAAGCAACATCATTTACTGGGCGAGATGGCCCTTTTAAACGACGTATTGATTCATCACCATTAAGTCCAACCACCAAAATATCGCCCAGACGCTTGGCCTCTTTCAGTATATGCATATGCCCTGGATGCATGATGTCAAAACAGCCGTTGGTAAAAACAACACGCTTGCCCTCAATGCGCATCCAATCAAGTTCAATTTTCAGTAACGCCCAATCAAAGAAAATTTTTTCTTCCATCTCATCGCTCCTATTAATTAATTCTTCTAAGCTAACCGCATACGTTTTTATATGCGATACCGCTAATGATGCCGCATTATTAGCAAGTCGCAAACAATCTTCTATCGGCAAAAAATGCGCAAACCCAAGAGCCAAAAAGGAGACTACCGTATCACCAGCGCCCGTTAAATCGTATACTTCACGCTTATATGCTGGAGACGCTAAATACAGATCACTGGTAATGTACAACATTCCCTTTTCGCCCAAGGTAATAACGACGCCCTGCAAATCAAGCACCTTGCAAAGAAGGCGACCATTTTCTTCTATCGTATTGGTTACAGGCAAGCCAAAATAGGTAACAAGCTGCTGATACTCACGTAAATTTGGCTTAATAATGTCAGCACCACGATATTTTTCAAAATCCGGCCCTTTTGGATCAACCAAAATACGACAATGGTTTTTTGTAGCTTCTTGTCGTATAAAATCCATAAGCTCTTTAGTTACTACGCCCTTTGCGTAATCAGAAACTAAAATAATAGCATCTGGCTTAATAAGCGACAGAATACGCTCTTTTAGCATAGTAAATTCATGAGCTGTTAGTGGCTGCGTTGTCTCTGTATCGAGACGAAACATTTGATGGTTTTTTGATAAAAACCGTCGCTTGCACGTCGTCTGCCGCTCATGAGAATACACAATCCCATTAACGCCAATTTTATTATTTTGTAGTTGCTCCAAAAATCGCTGACCTTCTTGATCTTTGTCATTAATCACACCAATTAAAGAGACGTCTAAGCCAATGTGCTTACAGTTGGCTGCGACGTTGGCAGCTCCTCCCAGGCTCCATTCTTTGCCCTCTTCAAGCAATATTGGAACAGGGGCTTCTGGCGAAATACGAT
>CAMBZK010000097.1 GCA_945872225.1 candidate division TM6 bacterium UASB124 | reverse complement strand
TGCCATAATAGCGTACTCAATTACTTTTTTATTGAGCACGGGGAGGGAGCCTGGTTGCCCTGTGCAAACAGGACAGATATTGGTGTTTGGCTCGCAGCCAAATTGGTTGGGGCAAGAGCAAAAAATCTTGGACTGTGTTTTGAGCTGTACGTGAACTTCAATACCGATAACAGCTTCATACGCAGGATAGCGGTCTAAGACCGTTGTTATCTCATGCGACATAGGTGCATCCTTACATTACATTTTTTTAATGGTGTGCTGGGAGTCATCAAATTTTTCAGAAGATTCTACCATAATTTTGCAATTGAGTACCTTTTCAAGCTGCAAAATAGACTGATACTCCTGGTGAATAAGGTAGTCGAACACTTTTAGCGAAACAGTTAGGGTTAGTGTTTCGGTAAGTGCTTTGCTACGAATTTCTTCTTTGATGGCGCTTAAAATCTGAAAGCTCATGGTTGGCACTGACTTTAAAAAGCCACAACCACTACAGGTAGCACAAACGTTAGTAAGTTGCTGCAGAAGGGTTTTTCCAGAGCGCTTACGGGTCATTTGTACTAAGCCAAACTCAGAAATTTTAAGCGTGACTGATTGAAATTTGTCTTTTTCTTTCAGGCAACGCTCAAGCGTTCTTGATAATTTTTGGCGGTTTGATGAGCTAGACATATCGATAAAGTCGATCACGATAAGTCCACCAATATTACGTAACCGTAGCTGTGTTACGAGTTCGTCAGCAGCTTCAAGATTGGTTTTTAGGATAGTGTCTTCAAGTGATCCTGTGCCAGTAAACTTGCCGGTGTTAACGTCTATAACCGTCATCGCTTCGGTGCTCTCTATGATAATTGAGCCACCAGATTTGAGGATTACTTTCTTTTGAAGCGCTTTATCAAGCTGCGTATCAATATCATAACGATCGTAGAGCGTAGGTGGGCCGTTATAGTAGCGCAATTTACCTAGGTGCTCAGGGGTGATGTACTTGATAAATTTATGGATGGAGCGCAGCTCTTCTTGATCGTCGCATATGACGACATCAACATCTTCATCAAGGTGATCGCGCACCGCTCTGAGTGAAACAGGCAAATCTTCATGGATTTTTTCGCCAGCCACCGCTTTTTTGAATTTTTTTTGGATTGATTTCCAGGTTGAAATCAGAAAAGCCAAGTCTTTAACGATATCTTGAATATCGCGTCCCTCTGCGGTGGTACGTACAATGGCGCCCATCCCAGGAGGGAGCGATGCTTGCATTAGTTCTCTGAGCTGGGTGCGGACTTCACGGTTTTCAATTTTTTTTGAAACACCGAGGTGAGGGATATTTGGCATCAGGACTAAGAACTTACCAGGCAACGTAAAGCAGGTAGAAAGCTTTGCTCCTTTTTCGTGGATAGGCTCTTTGATGACCTGTACTAAAATATCTTCGCCTTCGCTAAATATTTTTCCCACATCAAGATTGCTTTTTACTTCACGTTCTGGCAGCTCTTCGCGACCATCTTCAGCTTGCATATGCTCGGTAACTTTTTCCATGGCCAATGCACGGTCAATTTCTGTAATGTGCAAAAAACCGGCTTTTTGTTGGCCGATATCAACAAAGGCGGTTTGGATGCCAGGCAATACCTTGGAGACGCGTCCTTTAAAAAAACAGCGATCAAGATCTTCTTTGTTGTGTGTATCGAAATAGATGTCTTGCAAGCGATCATTATTTAGTATAGCAACGCGCGTTTGCCATGAATCTTTGTTGATCAATATTCTTTTCACAATGCATGCCTTGTTTCAATTTTTAATAATTCTCAGGGTTTTGGGTAGATTTTTCAAAAAAAATAAGTAAGATGTTTATGAAACATCACCCTAGTATACCTAAAGATTTTTGCAATAGGTAGAAAATTCCCCAATTAAGATAAGGAGATTCCTGTGGATAAAATGAATAAATTTTCGTTATTGCTCGCTGTAGCAATGGTTTTTGTTGCTGGTTGTGGCAAAAAATGCAACAAGGCAAAAGATAAGAATAAGTTCGCGGCGGTAAGCGAAATTCCGGTAAGTTCAGAGACCGAGTCATTGTTTGATGACAAAGTGTCAGAATTGGCTTTTGTTGACGATGAGCTTGGCTTTGAAAAAGACAATGTTTTTGCTAGCAACAACATTGAAGTAGACCGTAGCGATATTACCGACCAAGACGCTGACCGCGCAGCTAATTATGCCTTTAAAACCGTGCACTTTAGCTTCAACAAAAACGATATTCGCCCAGACCAAAAAGCGGTAGTTGCTCGTGATATAGAGCTAGCAAAAACAGCAATTCGTGATGGTAAAGAAGTGGTTGTTGAAGGCCATACTTGCCAAATCGGTTCAGCTGCTTACAACCTTGCGTTGTCACAGCGTCGTGCTGAATCAGTGCGACATGAAATGGTTGAGCATGGCTTGCCAAATGAGTCAATCAAGACCATGGGCTTAGGTTACGAAAGACCGTTGGTCTCTTCAAACGCTCAAAAGCGTGGTGAATTGATCAAGGCGCTTTCTCCAAACCGCCGCGCTGAAGTATTGGTTAGCTAATCAATAGATGCAGTGATCAAGCATAAAAAAAGCCCCCGATTTCTCGGGGGCTTTTTTTATGCTTATAAGCCTCACCCTGCTTTAATCAGCTCTTGGCTGGTCAATCAGCACTTCTATCGGGTGATTGACGTTTATGGTCGGTCGCCGCCGCTGATTATTATTATTGTTTCTAGAGCACCATTGCCAGAGGTGCCGAGCTTGGTTACTGACAATATTGTAGGTATGTGTGGTGATTGTTGGGCCTAGTGCAATGCTTAAGCCAATAAATGATAAGCCAGTTATCCATGAGTTTGGAAACAGGATAAAAAAGAGGTGAGCACCTTCGCGTACAAGGATTCCTGAGCAAAGACCGACGCCGATACTGGTGGCTAGGTTGCTTAGGACCAGTGGTCTGTTTGCGGCTTGCCTGGTCAGCGCTCCTTGGGCAATAAGCCCAGGCAGTGTAGCTGCGACAAGTGCCATACCGCGCGCCATAATCGGGTGCTGGCCGTCGTGCTGCATGAGCTCTTCAAGCGATACGCCAGCGCTGACAATGTGAGGAATGAAAATATGCAACTGCTGAGCATTTACCGCAAGTGTTGATGCAAGCCGCGTGGCGTGGGTAACAAGCAATTCTTGGTACCCGCGTGGGAAGATGCGATTGTAGATCCGTCTGCACATGCTTGGATTGGTTTGTGGTATTGCAATGATGCACAACAAAAGGCAAATGCTCAGTGGGCGTTTTGTTAGCATCATAATGACTACTCGTTAAATGAGAATTTGCCAGCTGCAGCAATTTCTTCAAGCGATTTGCGTGAGGTTGGTTTTGCGTCACGTTCCAGTAATTTTACCTCGGCATGCTGTGTAGCGCGCTTGCCAATAGCACACATCATCTGGACCGTAAATCCTTCAGGGATGCAAAGGGATGTCCGTGCTTTCTCGTAATCAAACCCAGACATCCCGTGTACAACAAGCGCCATTATTTCTGCCTGGATTGCCAAACTCATCCACGCCGCGCCAGCTTCAAACGAGTGCGTTGGTGAAGGGGTGTTTTTAGGCCCCATCGTTTGCTTAGATACAGTTACGACTAGCACAGCTGCGTGTTGCGCCCAGGTTTGATTTGCTGGCACCATAAGCTCAAACAGATTTTGCCACTCCGGCGTGTTGCAATGAGCATAAATAAAACGTGTCGGCTGGTTATTATAGCTTGAGGGGGCCCAGTGTGCCGCCTCAAAGAGTGTCATGAGTTGCTCTTGGCTGATTGCTTCTCCCGTGAGCGCATAGACTGATTGCCTGGAGAGAAAGAGCTCATTAATGGGGTATAGTGCGGTTCTACCGTTACAGAACATAATAAATTCCTTATTAATCTGTTTGTTTACGCTGTTTTGATGCCTTTGAATGATGCTAATAGCCGCACCAAGTCATGTTCGTGTTCAACTTCATCAGCAAGAATGCCCAAAATAATATCGTAGGTAATCGGGTCTTTGCCATCAACCATAGCGAGTATTTTATTGTAGGTTTCGATAGCACACTGCTCGCCTTTAATATTCTCTTCAAGTACGGCCTGGACGTACGCATCTTTGGTTGCGTCGTAGCCGCACCCCGTATGCTTAGCCCAAAGCTCAGGCTTTAAGATGGGAATGCCGCCTAGTTGGATA
>CAMBZK010000096.1 GCA_945872225.1 candidate division TM6 bacterium UASB124 | reverse complement strand
ATTTCTGTCCATAGGGATCTCCTTTTTGTTTAGGTCACCGCTATATTAGCGGATTTTGGAGATCCCTAAAACGTCACTTTTTCTTCAAATTACTTTTCGGATAAGCTCTTAGTAAAAAATAGGCATAAAATAAAAACTGTATAGATTGTTGGTTTAATAGACATGAGAGCCCTCTTTCCCAATAATAATTTTATTTGTATTACACCCCTACTGGCATAACTTAGACAATAAAGCAAAAATACTTTGAAAGCAATAAATCTAATACGAGCTTTCATCAAAGAATATTGTATCTATTTCAAAATTACACCAAAAAATTGTTCCTTAAACAGAAAAAGCGGAACCGTAGGAGCTTTTTACTGCAGCAGATTCTATGATTTCATGGCAGTCAAGTACAGACTAAAAAATCGTATTCATCATTAGGTCAAAGGATCGGACATCAAAAGAGTACTTAAACAGATACAAAATGAGATAAAACATAGAAAAATTTTTCAGAACAGCAAGGCAGTCGCCTGGTTTAGAACAATGCCAAGCTCAAAAAATTTGCCAGATCATTCCAGATCATTAATGACATCAAAGCTGTCAGATTGCATTTTTTGCTCTTGAAGAAGAAAAACATCTCGAGAAAAAACGATCACCGGAGGCTGCTTTTGGTATTTTAAAGTCCAAAAACAATCGCCGCCTAACCAATCAATACATTGACGTATTCGAAACTTTCGATACTTTTTAAAAGTACTCTTACAGAACCCGACGACTAGATCGCCTGTGCCAACCAGTAACACAGCTTGGGGGGTAAGCATGTAATCAACATTTTCGATTGCCCTTGCAGATCAGCAAACCAAGAAAAAACAGATCGAAAAATGGTGTTTTGGAGGCCTCGTCTAGATCATCACTCCCAAGCACCCAGCGCTGGACAACTCCTCACCTTTATAACGTGACAATTTTAGCCAGCAGTGGTATAATGGCGCGTTAAATTAAAACAGTGTCTGATTGTGGGGCCAAGATGAGTAGCAATGTTATCAAAATTACCGGTGCCAAAGAGCACAATCTAAAGTCGGTCAATCTTGAAATTCCCAAAGAAAAGCTTGTTGTAATCACGGGGCCGTCAGGTTCCGGTAAGAGCTCGCTTGCTCTAGATACCTTGTACGCGGAAGGGCAACGCCGCTACGTCGAATCGCTTTCATCGTATGCTCGCCAGTTCCTTGGCATCGCCAAGCGCCCTGACGTTGAAAAAATTGAAGGCCTTTGTCCAGCAATCGCGATTGATCAAAAGACCGTTGGCTACAACCCTCGTTCAACGGTTGGCACGATCACCGAAATTTATGACTACCTGCGCGTCCTGTTTGCTCGCGTCGGCCAGCCACACTGCCCATCATGCGGACAAGCCATCGCAGCGCAGTCGCCAGAGCACATCACTATGACCCTGCTCCAAAAATTCGACGGCGTAACCATTATTGTTGGAGCTCCAATCGCCATCGAACGCAAAGGCGAATTTAAAAATGAACTCACCCGGCACTTTGAACAAGGGCTCTATCGCTTTCTTATCGATGGTACTCAGTACCGCTTTAAAGAGCTTGGCGACATTGATAAAATTAAACTGAGCAAAAATTTTAAGCACAATATCAGCATTATTCTTGATAGCATCACGATACAAGCTGCTGAATCAGCGCGGCTGCAAGAGGCCATTGAAAAAGCGTTTGCCCTTAACAATGGGCTATGCAGCATTATTGATGATCAGCAAAAAGAGCACTTCTACTCTTCAAAGCGTATCTGTTTAACCTGTGCGCACTCGTTTCCTGAACTTGAACCACGCTTCTTCTCATTCAACTCGCCGCTTGGCGCGTGCGCTAGCTGCCATGGCCTTGGCTTCAGCTATAATCCATGGGATGCTCAAAGCGTTGGGCGCGGTGGTGACGAAGAGGGGCCTTCAGCCTACATGCAGCCGCAAGAGCGCGAACGCGTTTGTAATGACTGCGGCGGCAAGCGCCTCAAAGATACTGCTCTGGCCGTAAAAATTAATGACTTAAATATTCACGATTTCTGCAGCATGTCGATTGGTAAACTGCTAGCTTTTTGCAAAACAATACCACTCAGCAACGAGCAACAAGAAATTGCAGCACCCCTGCTACGCGAAGTAGTTACCAGACTTACCTTTTTAGACAACGTCGGTTTGTCGTACCTCAACCTTGGCCGCACCGCACGTACCCTCTCTGGTGGAGAAGGACAACGGATTCGCTTGGCAACACAAATTGGGTCATCGCTCAGTGGCGTTCTTTATATTCTCGATGAGCCAAGTATTGGCCTACACCAGCGCGATAATGATCGCTTGATCAACACGCTCAAAGTGCTGCGTGACCTAGGCAATACCGTGATCGTCGTCGAGCACGACATGGACACCATTCGCGCTGCTGACTACCTGATTGATATGGGCCCAGCTGCTGGTATTTTGGGGGGCGAAGTCACTGCTTACGGCACCCCAGACGAAGTAGCCGCAAACCCTAACTCAGTAACCGGCGCATTCCTCTCCGGCCACCGTGCCATCCATACCCCTGAAAAACGCCGCGACGTAACTTCGTTTTTAACGCTGCGTGGTGCACGAGCAAATAATTTGAACAAACTTACCGTAAAATTTCCGCTTGGTGTTTTTGCCGCGGTATCTGGCGTTTCTGGCTCTGGTAAAAGTAGCTTGGTCATGCAAACACTCGCGCCAGCATTGGTCCAGTATTTTCATACCGGCTATGCAATTGGCAAATACTTTGATGAAATCGAAGGCATCGACCAGCTAAAAAACGTTGTTCTGGTTGACCAAAGTCCTATCGGGCGCACCCCGCGCTCGAACCCGGCGACCTACCTTGGCATTTTTAACGATATCCGCGATCTGTTTGCTTCACTACCAGAAAGCAATGCACGCGGCTATAAAGTTGGCCGCTTCAGCTTTAACGTTGCTGATGGACGCTGTTTTGAATGCAGCGGCGAGGGAAGCATTACCGTATCCATGCACTTTTTAGAAGATGTACAAGTCATCTGCAAGTCATGCAATGGCCTACGGTACAACCACCACACCCTTGAAATTAAATTTAAAGGCAAACACATTGCCGACATTTTGAATATGTCCGTTCTGGAAGCCCAAGAATTCTTTGCAAACTTCCCACGCATTAAAAAGCGCCTTGACCTGCTCGTTGAGGTTGGTCTTGATTACATTAAGCTTGGCCAGTCTTCTACCACCTTTTCTGGCGGGGAAGCACAACGTATTAAGCTCGTTAATGAGCTGGCAAAGCGTGACCGCAGCACCATGTACATCTTAGATGAACCAACCACGGGGCTACACTCTGCTGACATTGAAAAGCTGCTCCTGGTACTGAACAAGCTCGTTGACCGTGGTAACTCTGTGCTGGTTATTGAACACAACTTGGATGTACTCAAATGCGTTGATTACTTAATCGACATCGGCCCAGAAGGTGGCGAACGCGGGGGCAATGTCGTTGCTTTTGGCACACCAGAAGATGTTGCCGAATGTAAAAAAAGTATTACCGGTAAGTACCTGGCACGAGCATTAGAAGAGGCTTAAACGTAAAAATTGTTAAAAACTTGCGAAGCAGTTCACGCCTGATATACTCGCAACCCTAAGAAATTGAACTTGAGTAAAAGAGGTATTTAGATTTCATGACAAACAAAAACCATCTATTTTTAGCACTATTTTTAATTGGCACTTGTTCTGTTTCCAGTGCAACTGCTATGGGAAGACACCACAACTATAATGCCGGATGGAATCCATGGGGGGGTATCTACGAAAAACAATCCCCAGGGATGCAACGTGTAAACCAGATGAGTTCGATTCTTGCTATGATGGGCAATATGCGAGATGATCTGGCAAAAATTCCAGACACACCAGCTAATAAAGAAGAGAGGGCGAGTCTGACGAATCTTATGGGGCAACTAAAATCAGAGATGGATTTTTTGTCACAACCGCAAACATTTCAAAAAAGTCTTGGCGATGTTTTTTTAAAAGGTTTTGCAGGAAAAGATGCTGGTGAATTTGGTGATTTAAAAATTACCAACGCTGCCGACGGTATCACACTCGGGCTTGCAGTAGCATCAGCACAAGCAATGAGCACCGTCGTCAAAAAACACGTTGAGTCAACCGCAGATCTCCTTATTGGTGGCATCTGGGATCGCTTTATTAATAAATTAGTTGAAGC
>CAMBZK010000095.1 GCA_945872225.1 candidate division TM6 bacterium UASB124 | reverse complement strand
ATACGATAAGAGAATATCTTTATCTGCCCGATGGATTCCCACAGTTATAACGCTTTCTAGCGGCAACTGTATAACGGCTTCGTAGGCTGTGATACGTTTCTCAGGATCTCCAACGGCTATCCCATTAAGTGTGGTTATAATATCATTTTCAACAAAACCAAGAGCAGCACCAACATCTCCTTGTTTAAGGCTACCTATCCGCATACCGACGGCTTTCCCGTCTTGAAATGCGCTACCAATGATACTTGCTCGTTCTATAAAATTGCCAAGCGTCTCTATTTCTTTGCTGAATGCTGCTGGGTCAACTTCAAAGGACTGTTCTGCTACTGGCTTAATGGTATAGAGCCATTTCTCTTCAGGTTTATCTTCAAGGGGCATATCGTCTTTGCGTAAGTAAAAGGTCTCTTGTTGTCCATTTGCTCTGAGTAAGACAATACGATTATGGGCAATTTTAACCAATTGAGCGTCTTTAATTTTTTCGCCTAAGTGGTACATGCCTTCCTTATTTGTCTCATCCGCAATCATGGCAACATTGCGATCTTCATCACTACCAGCAATGACACCTTTAAGTGTTATATTGAGAGCAGCTATAAATTCTTGTTTCTTTATCTCTGGAATCGTCGGTATAACAGCTTGTTTTAATTCAGGAATAGGGGTAACGAGGCTTTGTTTGGTGGCTTTTGTATTTTGGGCTGTATAGGTGTCAAAAACATCGTCTAGATAAATCTTTTCCCACGTAAGTTCATTGGTTGGTGGTGGGGGTGTTGCTGGTTGCTGTGCGGTGTCTTGTGGTAGTGCTAATATTGGCGTTCGCCATAACGGTACTACGGGATCAAAAGTGTGGTATGCACCTATAATCGCCGTAAAAACCAGTAATAATGAACTATTAACTAACCACAATTCTTGTTTCATGAAAATATATCCCTTTATTAAACAACGAAGATACGTTCAGACCTTTCAATCTGTCAAGTCAGGAGAAGATCTTCTTTTTTTTATCTACGGTGCAGGAATTGTGCGTAGCAGCGTTTGAATGATTACATCGGTATTTAATCCATCAGCCTCTGCTTCATACGATACGGTAATGCGATGCCGTAACACATCTGGGGCAATTGCCTTTACGTCGTCAGGGATAACAAAATGGCGCTTCCTTAAAAAAGCGTATGCTTTGGCCGCGTAGGTAAGCGCTAGCGTAGCCCGGGGTGAGGCTCCAAAGGCAATTGCTGATTGCAAATGGTCTAGCTTGTAATCACTAGGCGATCGTGTTGCAAAAACGAGGCTTAAAATATAATCAAGTACCTTGTCATCGATATAAACATCTTTAATCAAGTTGCGAGCTTCTATAATCTCGTGTGCTTCTAACACGTTAGAGACCTGGAGTTTGGTAAATGATTTTGTTACGATCTCTTTTTCTTCTGCAATTTTTGGATATGTCAGCAAAACCTTAAACATAAAACGGTCAAGCTGTGCCTCTGGAAGGCGATAGGTGCCTTCTTGATCAATCGGGTTTTGTGTTGCGAGCACTAAGAATGGCTCATCAAGCTGATGAGTGCTATCGCCAATAGTAACTTGGTGCTCCTGCATAGCCTCCAAAAGTGCTGATTGAACCTTTGCTGGCGCACGATTTATCTCATCAGCGAGAATAACTTGAGCAAAAATAGGGCCCTTTTTGACCTGAAATTCTTGCGTTTTTTGGTTGTAGATTAAGGTACCAACAACATCAGTGGGTAATAAATCTGGCGTAAACTGAATGCGCTGAAATGAGAGACTAATAGCCTGCGCAATTGTTTTAATTAAGGTAGTTTTTGCAAGACCAGGGACTCCTTCAAGAAGAATGTGTCCAGAGGTGAGCAAGCCAATAAAGATACGATCAACAACATGGTCCTGCCCAACAATGACCTTGCGAATTTCATTTTTTAATTCAGTCCAACGGGCACTTTTTTCTTTAATCAGATCGGCGGAAACGGGTGTTATCATGATAAACCTCTCGATTAATGCAGGGTAATATGCAACTTATGCATAGTTTCATGGAGTGTATCTGTTGAAATATTCAAAAACTCAGCAAGTTGGCTGGTATCGTAATGATATCGTTTGAGTAGGTGAGCAACATATTCACGTTGAAATTCTTGTGTAGCATCACTGAGAGAATTAAAACGTGTAAATGATTGCTCTTCGCAAAAAAATGCAGGGCTTTCAGGCAGTACTTTTTTTAAATCACCAGCGGTGATATCGACTGAAATGATCCCTGAGAGTGTGTATTGTGCTACCAGCTGATTAATCAACTGCTTAATTTGCGCAATATCACCTGTCCATTGGTAGTTTCGTAGAAGGCGAATAGCGTCAGTTGATAAGCTTACTTGTTTATTATGTATATGATTTGCTTCCTGTAAAAAACTATCAACCAAGAGAGGAATGTCGTAGCGACGCTTGGTGATGGCTGCAATTTCAAGAGGAATAGCATTGAGCTTGCAAAAAAGGGTGCTATCAAAAAGCCCTTGCTGCATGCGGCTAAACAATGACGAAGCGCTTAACCCGATAACACGAAAATGGGGGAAATTGTAGATGGTATCAAGAATGGCAGCTTGGTAATCGTCATCTGCTTTTTCGAGGTATTTACACACGAATGTTGCGGGTTTTATTGGCAATGATTTTTTAAGCGCATCTATAGTTTTGTGGTCTGCTATTAAAAATGGCTGCTCTGCCTGACTGCTCATGTCATGAATATAGCGAGCAAGGGCTGTTTTTCCACATCCTGATGGCCCGTAAATAATCATAGGGAGTGCCAAAGGAGCAAGGATGCGAGCCTGAGAAAGTAGTTCATAAAACAGCGCACTTTCTCCTACCAAGTAGGAACGTTCTACCCGAGGTGTTGTTGGGCTAGAACTGGTATGGGTTTTAGTGAAGGCTAATTTTTCTAAGACATCATTAAGCGCAAAGGGCTTTTCGATAAAACTTAAGGCTCCTTCCTGCATAGCTTCGATAGCAAGCGGGATGGTGCCAAATCCAGAAATAAGGATTACCTGTTGTTGTGGATACTCTTGCTTGATTGCTTTGAGCATTTTCATCCCATCAAAGTGCGGCATAAAAATATCAAGGAGTACAACGTCCGGTACCAATTTTCCAATTGTCTCTAAAACAACAGAACCCTCAGAAATGGTTTCAACGCGGAACCCTTCATCTTCTAAAGAGCCTTTGAGCATTTTAAGAATAGCTGGTTCATCATCAACAACGAGTATAAGGGGTTTTGGCGTCATAAAAATATCCAATCAAAAAATTAAACAAAGCCAATTTGTGTGATTGGGCCTTCTGGGAGGCCACGAATAAACTGGTGCACATAGGGGTTTGTGCAATCCCAGATGTCTTTTGCGAGGCCTTTATAGATAATTTTACCTTCATGAAGCATGGCGACATGGGTGGCAAATTTAAAAATTTCCACATCGTGCGAAACGACAATGGTTGTTGCCTTTTGCTCGTCGTGGGTTTTTTTTATGAGTTCATGAATCAAGCGAACAGTGATTGGGTCAAGCCCTGTTGTTGGCTCGTCATAAAACAAGACTTGTGGGCTAAGCATGAGTGTTCTTGCAAGCCCTACACGCTTTTTCATACCACCAGAAAGTTCGTCAGGGTATTTTAAAAGTACATCAGGTGCAAGGCCGACACTTTGTAATTTTTCGACAACAAGAGGCTTAATATCTTCAGGGTTTTTGCCGTCTTCAATAAGGGGGAGCCCAATGTTTTCTAGCACATTAAGCGAATCTAGGAGCGCCGCAAATTGAAAAACATAGCCACAGGTACGAAAAATAGCCTGCCGTTTTTTGCCTCGCAATTTTGTAATGTCCTCGCCATTGAGTTTCACTGAGCCGGCATCGGGCTTAATAAGGCCGATAAGCTGTTTGAGCAGCACCGATTTGCCCTCACCAGAGCGGCCAATGATAGCTAAAAATTCATGCGGCTCGACAGAAAGATCAAGCCCGCGTGTGATCATTTTTGACCCAAAGCTTTTGGTCAATCCTTGTATTGTAATCATTTCGTAAACATCAATGAGGTTAAGATGTAATCGGTAATAATTATCGTCACGTTCGAGTATACCACACTTTGTGTAATTGCAATCCCAAGGCCCTTTGCGCCACCACGGGCGATATAGCCTTTGTATGTTGCAATTACTGAGAATAAGAAGCCAAAGATGGTTGATTTTATCAAACCGCTGGTGATGTCAGACATCGTGACATTTTCACGGATCGCTTCCATGTAGGTATCTGGGTTAATGCCAAGAACGTGTACGGCAGCAATAT
>CAMBZK010000094.1 GCA_945872225.1 candidate division TM6 bacterium UASB124 | reverse complement strand
GCCAAACTAGAATTGCTTTTATTAAGCATGGGAGCACGCTTGCTCCCATAAGCCAACCAATGACTCCAGTTAAGCGACCAAGCAGTAGTTTTTCTGTTGGTTGGAAAAAAAATGCATATCCCTCGCCAACCATCAGCAACAGTGCCAATAAAAAATAGGTAAGCGGCAACCCAGCCCACGGAATGGCACTACACAAAAACAATATCCCAAATCCAATAATAGATGCCGCATAGAGCCACTGCAAGCCCAAGCCACGACACGGAATTATGGCAATCCGCAATGGCGTATAGCGTTTCAAAAAACACCCCACCATCAGCAAGAAAAAAAACAGCAGTAAGTATAGATTATTGAGCGCTGAACCCAGTAATACGATGTGCATCCACACGTGCTCAAAAGCATCTAGCCACGTAAACGATTCGTTGAGCGGCTTGATAGGCTTCCACAATACGGCAGGGCTAATTACAGAAACCTCGCTTGATACTTGATCAAGCATCGGCACTCTATTTTTCGGAGCAGTATCTTCTAAGCGCATACTAGCCATAGCCAACACAGGCCGTATGCGCCACTGCAAAGCAACGGATCGCTTTAACACAAGGCCTGCAAGATAAAACGTTGCACTCGTTAATGCTTGCTCAAAAGCATCTCCTTGAAGCGGTGATTGAATGCTCAGCATAATATAAATAGTCTCAGTATATGCCCTGCGCACACGGTTAAATATTTGTGGTGGCAACAATGCTGGCGCAGCATCAACGTGCCATGCCGTAATGCGCAAAGCCGCGTTATCAGTGTGCACCGCAAGCCCTTTATGAAATAACGCAAGTTCTCCTGGCTCTAGGTTGCAGCGCATCCAAACAACCTGTTTTGCAGTAGCTTGGGCCGGTGAACTCACCAGCGAAAGGTTAATTGACCAGGCAGATTGGCTAACTAACAGGGCTACAAACAAAATCGTTGCCTGAAACAACTTCACGGCATTACTCCGGATTCTTTATTATTCAAAATAACTTCTGATACGGTAACTATGCTCAGTATAGATTTGCACAGACCGTAGAGGAAGGACCAAAATGTATAAAAACCTATTTATGCTCTTTTTGTGCATGCTATGCATACCGCTTAACGCAGCACAAAGAACAAAGCCACCACAAGTAACCATTTTTTTTGTCATAGATCAATTTGCTCACCATTACCTGCCAAAACTTAATCCATTTTTAAAGCATGGCATCAAAACACTACTGGAAAAAGGGGTTTTTTTCGAGGAAGCCCACCACCCAGTTGCCGTACCAGAAACGACGCCAGGGCATCATTCTATCAGCACGGGTACGCTGCCAAAATACCATGGCGCAACCTATAATTCATGGCTCAATAGTGACTATAAAAAAATAAGATACGAAACTGATATGACCCCTCATGGCGATATTCTGCGCGACAGACAAAGTCGTCAGCCTGGCGCCTCGCCACACAATACAAAAGTAGACGGGCTCTCCGACCGTTTTATGCTGTCAGCCCATGGCGACCCTTCATTTGCAACCTACTCGTTCTCACTCAAAATGCATCCGGTAATCGCTTGTGCAAACCGCCTCGGCAAAGCGATTTGGCTTGATTCCCAAACAGGGCAATTTACCTCAAGCAAGGCTTATTTTGAAGCGCTCCCTGATTGGCTTACTGCTTTCAATAAAAAACATCAGACCGAAGTAACAAAGCCTTTTTATTGGAAAACAGCATTTCCACACAACAGCAAAGCCTATGCCTTCGCTCATATTCGTGACTACGAGCACGCAGCCGTAGCAACAAGTATGATCAGTGACCCAAAAAAACCGGTCATCATCCCAGGCGTAAGCCCCTACGAGCTTTTTGTTCGCTCACCACAATCCACACAATTCATGTTTTCGCTTATTAGAAAGGCCATTAAGCAGCTACAAAAAGAAGGTAAAAAAAACTTGCTACTCTTTATTAGCTTGAGCAACCTTGATCTTTGCGGGCACATGTATGGGCCAGACAGTATGGAATGCATCGATATCATCTACAACTTAGACAAACAAATTGGTGATTTCATGAACTTCACCAACAATACATTCGGTGCCAAAAATACACTGTACGTTCTTACTGGTGACCACGGCATCTGCCCGATCCCAGAAGTCACGGCTAAAAAAGGGTACTTTCCAGCGCGCCGCATTCTTGCAAAAAAACTGCTTAAAGAGATGAATGAGTTAGTGAAAGAGAAGTATGATTTGGAGGACTTTGTCAAAGTCTATGAGCCAACCTTTTTTGTACTTGATCAAGAAGCAATCGCAACACTCAATCGCGAAGTCATGCGGAACATATTGCACGATCTTAAGCATTATTTACTTAACCAACCAGGTATTAAAAAAGTATGGACACGCCAAGAGATAGCACGCCTACCATTCCAAAGCGATGACTTAGAGCAATTTTACAAAAACCAGCTCTATAAAAACCGGAATGGCGACCTAACCATCATGACCGAACCATACAGCTTGATTACGAACTACGAAAAAGGCACATCACACAGCAGTCCATACGAATACGACACACACGTTCCTCTCGTTATTTATCGCAAGGGGCACCTAGAACATAAACGCATTACCGATAAAGTATGGATACCACAACTCCCACACACCATCACGCGCATTTTAGGCATAGCAAAACCATCAGCCTCACCATACAAACCGCTACCGGGGATTGTGTAACAGACGCTTTTGCTTTACATTGTTAGCATGCAAAAAACACGCTTTAATTTTCATGACTATGTAAACCACTTAGGAGTCGTTATGAACTATGTCTACTCGCTCTTTCGCCAATCGTTCAAAACCGGCGACTCCTGCAAGCAAATTATGTGGTATTGGCTGCCAGAAATCGTTTCGGCCACTATCCTTTTTTCGCTACCTGCAATGGTTGATTCCTGGATTATCGCACAACTTGGGTCATCAACAATCTATGGCGCACTTGCCATGGGATCAAATTTTTTACACTCACTCACCAAACTTGCTGAAGCGATTCCCGTTGCATCAATGGCAATCATTGGGCGTCACAATGGGGCAGAAGAGTATGAACAGTGCGGGGAAGGCCTAGCAGACAGCTTTTGGACGACCTTCTTACTGGGGCTAGCGCAGTTTATTTTTATCTTTTTTAGCGCCCATGCCATCTATCGCTGGCTCAACGTACCTGCTGACATGGTCAGCGTTGGCGCACCATTTCTACAACTAAAATCGCTTGGCGTTCTGCTGATTTTCACCACACTTGGCTTACTTGGCTTTATGCGTGCTATCAAAAATACGCACATTCCCATGCTTCTCAATATTGTAGGGCTCACCTCATTCATCTTTTTTGATTATGTACTCGTGCTCGGTAAATTCGGGTTTCCTCAATTGGGCATCATGGGCTCAGCCGTTGCCACCATCATCCAGTACGGCATCATGAACATTGGCGCTATTGGCTATATCCTGCTCAACCCCACGTACAAAAAATACTTCGCCGAGCTCTTTTTTCGCATTTTCAATTTTATGCGCATGGGGCGTCTCATTAACCTCAGCTGGCGTATTATGATCGATAAAAGCATCATCTCGTTTGCCTATATTTGGCTCGCAAAAATGATTGCACCGATGGGCAAGCATGCCATTAACAGCTTTGATGTTGTACTTAAACTAGAGCGCAGCGCCTTCATTCCAGTTATCGCAGCAGCACAAATTATTACCTTTTTGGTCAGTAACCGCCTCGGCGCAAAAGACGTTCATGGCGCCTACGCCAATATTAAAAAGCTCTACTTAATGACCTGCATTTCCCTATTGGTCGCCACCGCCGCACTCTTAGTCAATCCTGGCTATTTCGTCAGTATCTTTGACCCCCACAATAATTTCACAACCTTTGCGGTTACGGTACTGCCGATCATCAATATTTTTGTCTTTTTTGACTTTACTCAGGTCTTTTTAGCTGGCGCCCTACGCGGTGCCGGCGATGTAAAAACGGTAATGTGGACGCGTTTTTTCGTGACCTTCTTCTTTTTTGTCCCACTTTCGTATATCTTTAGCTGCATACCAAATATTTCAGATGTGCTGCGCTTTGTGCTGGTATACGGCTCATTTTACGTCGCAACAGGCGTCATGGGCTTAGTGTTTTTGTACCGTATCAAAAGTCACGCTTGGCACAGGCATATTGTTTAAACCACAGGATTGAGATAAATCGATGACCACCTTCAACAAAGATGAGCTGCTGCACTTGGCAGACCTTGCGGGACTACCGCTTGAAGAGCATGAAATTGCCTTGTTCAGTGAGCAAATTAAAGCC
>CAMBZK010000093.1 GCA_945872225.1 candidate division TM6 bacterium UASB124 | reverse complement strand
TCACTACTCTTGATGGTGCTCTTGGCGGCAATCCTTCGCTACTTTCTCTTCGGCCTAGTCGGCCAGCCACACTGTTTCGCCCTGTAAGCTCAAAAACAGACTTAGCATCTCTCGGTGTTGCGGTTGGTGTGGCAGAAGCAGATGCCCGGCGAGCTTCAAGCTCTGCTTTTACTACTGCTTCTGCTTCTGCTTCTGCAAATCCACATTCAAAAGCTAAGTCATCTGCTAGATCTGGATCAGCAGGACCAGTCTCAACAGTAATTGCCGCAAGACCCAAATTAAGGGCTGGCATATCATCTGCTGCCCCAGGAATTCGTAACTGAAAATCTCCTGTCCCAGGCATTCCTAACTGAAAAAGAGTACTCAAACCAACCAATAAACGTAACGTACGCTTCATAAAAACCCTCATTTGGTAAAAAAATATAATGTCGCCGCATCAAGACAATCTCTCTGCAGCATTTCCTGTTGTTAAAGATGCTAGGTTTAGCAAAAAGCTTTTTGCTCTTTCAATAAAAAAGAGACTTTGCTTTCATGACTAGGTCGTACTTATAGCTAAATAGATAGCTGAAAGCATCCACCAGAAGATAATTGTGGTGACAACAAAGCTCGCCTTGGCTTTGCCAGTGCGAGCTTTACTATTTTAATTATCTATTTTTTAAAAACTACTTAACGCGTTGCCCATTCGCAGCGCCGTCAGCAGTAGCAAGCTTATTTTTGCCATCAGCATCATAAGCATACAGCATCATGCCTTCAGAAAGCATGCCAGCCATTTTACGCGGCTTTAAGTTTGCAATGAAAATGCCTTGGCGACCAACAAGCTCTTCTGGCTTGAGGTCTTTGGCAACCCCAGAAAGAATTTGGCGATTGCCATACTCACCTGCATCAACCTGCAAGCAAAGAAGCTTGTCAGAATTTGGTACGGGCTCACAAGCAGTAATCGTACCAACAACAACGTGTAATTTTGCAACATCGTCTATGTTAATCTCGTCAGCCACCGGTACCGCTGGCGTGGTAGCTGCAGGAGTTTCTGCCGTTGGAGCTTGTTCAATTTCGTGTAAGTGTGATTCAAGGCGCATAAAAAGAATTTTTTCCGTTTTAGTTATAGTAAAAGTATGATCCCAAGCGTCATGCCGAAGTTGTTCATTATAATCGAATCCCCATGAAATCACAACACCGAGGGAGGCTAAAAGCTCTTCCATCTTCGTTGGCATTACTGGCCACAGGACAAGACCTATGGTGCGCAATGCATTGCATGAAACGGCAATAACTTCTTCAAAGAGCGCGCGATTTTCTTTTGCCAACTTCCATGGCTGCAGCTCGTGCACATAGGAATTTACCGCGGCAATTAATTTCCATGCCTCTGCAAGAGCAGTGTGGTAAAAATACTTTTCCATCTCATCAGCCATGAGGCGATACGCTTCCATGGTGCGCATTTTGAGCGCTTCTGATCGAGCTTCTAAGGTGGTAGGTGCTTGCACAGTGGTGTAGTTATTGCTCACGGCCAACGTGGTAATGCGGTTAAGCAAATTGCCCAGATTGTTGGCAAGATCAGCGTTCAAGCGGCCTTCTAAATCTTTTAAATCAAAGGTTCCATCATGTGTAATGGCCATTTGCCGCGCAAGATAGTAACGAACTTGTTCGGTACCATACCACTCAGCAAGCTTGTATGGATCAAGGGTGTTGCCAAGCGATTTAGACATTTTTGCATCACCAGCCAAAATGTAGCCATGCACTACCAACTGCTTTGGTAGGGGCAAGCCTGCTGCCATTAAAAATGCTGGCCAGTAGACCGCATGAAAGCGAACAATATCTTTTCCCATGACGTGAGCATCAGCGGGCCAACAGCGGGCAAAAAGCTCGATAGCCGCAGGGTCAGCACTTTCATACCCAACACCAGTCAGATAGTTGTTCAGTGCATCAGCCCAGACATAGACCACGTGCGCTGGATCATTTGGAAAAGGGATGCCCCAGGTAATTGTTTTGCGCGACAAGCTCAAATCTTTAAGCCCTGACTTCACGAATGAGATTACCTCGTTTAAGCGCTCTTTGGGCGTAATAAAATCAGGGTTCGCTTCATAAAATGCCAAGAGTTTATCGGCATACGCAGAAAGACGAAATGAGTAGCTCTCTTCTGATAATTGTTTGAGCCCGCGCTTACAAGTTGGACACAGGTAGGCCCCTGAAGCATCGGTCAATGGCTCGCTGCCAATATTGACAAACGTCTCATCAGGCACGCAATACCAGCCCTCGTACGACCCTTTGTAAATATCGCCCTGCTTGACCAGACGCTTGATCCATTGCTCAACACCGTGCTCATGATCAGTATCGGTCGTACGCATAAACCGTGAATAGTTAATGCCATAAAGCTGCCATAGTTGTTGGTAAGTCGGCACAATGGTATCAACAAACGCTTTTGGCGCCATCCCAACTGACTCAGCTTTTTCTTGAATTTTCTGCCCATGCTCATCAGTCCCGGTCAGCATGAAGGTCTCTTCACCCATGAGCTTATGCCAACGAGCTGCAATATCTGCAAGCAGCGTTGAGTAAAGGGTGCCAAGGTGTGGCTTAGCATTTGGATAGTAAATTGGTGTCGTAATGTAGTATGTTTTTTTCATGTTTTACCCTTTGCTTATTCGTTAGCACTATCTCATTATTTAATTTCAGCGCTTTTAAGCACCGTACCAAACCTGCTCCAACGAACAATTTTGGTCCAGAAATCAATCGGGTGCTTTAACAGATCAAAAGCCCAAAAAGCTTCGTCGCTATCAAGGGAGTGAATGATAACACTTGCACGGCCGTGAATAAGCTCTTCGTCCAGAAATAGCCACATACGACTGTCGCCGCTGTTTTTACGGTTATCACCCATCACCCAGTATTTACCAGCAGGAACCACAAACGGCCCAAACTCATCGGCAATGCTGCCATGGTAATCACGCAGCGTTGGGGTAAACGGCTCATCAAGCATTGGCTCACCCGTTAATGGGTTGCGCACAATATCATCAGTACAAAACTTATAATGTGGCTGCTCTTCAGGAGAGAAACGTTTATCAAAAGAGCGATGAACAACACGCTTACCGCGTTTCAAAAATTCAGGAACCATAAATGGCCCAAATGACCGCATTGAGACAAAGCCATGCTCTCTTTCAATATGGATCAATGGCAGACGGTTAACGTATGGCTCTTCAAGTTGTTTGCCATTCAAAAAGACCACCGTTTTGCCATTTTCTACACGACCTTCAATCGTGTCACCAGGAATAGCAATCACACGCTTAACCCAGTTCGCAGGGCCCATTTTAAGACCAAGCAGTGGCACTGGTAGCCCAACATAACGCTGCCAGTAGTAATGAAATGTGCTAGAGCGATCTATATCAAATTGAGGGTCATCAAAAATAACCAACTCGCCACGTTTGACCGTATCGAAGAAATACGCCATCTTGTTGCCCCAAATGCGATCACCAACCAAAATGGTTGTCTCGGCAGACTCGCTAGGAACATGGTACAAACCAAAAACAAAGTTACGCAAAAACAGCGCCAAAAAGAGTGCAATCCCAACGGCTTCAATCCATTGACGCCACCAAGGCTTGCTCATCTCGTGCAATGCTTTATAGGTCTTTTTCAGCTGACGATAGCGTTTGCGCAACGTCGCATTAGTCATCCCGCCTTCAACGGTGATCGCACTGCCCTGAGCAATTTCTTGTAGTAAGCGATCAGCCAGGTCAAGGAGAGCTTGCCCTTTTTCACGCAATTTTTTGGTGCCCCATGGCGTTAATGTGCGTAGATTGGTTACCGTTTGTCTGAAAAATTGGCGCCGTGATTGGTATAAATCACTTAGCGATTTTATCTTGTTCTGTAGGTTGTTCACGTCTTCTCCTTAAGAAAAACTTACCTCAAGCCACATATCTTCAACAGCTTTTCGCTGTTGCAACGGCAATAGCGGAATATGCAAGCGCTTAAACATTAATGCATCAGGAAACAAGTGCCTATTGCCTCGTAGCGGCCCATCCATTTTTTTATTAGCATACTTATTAGCTGAATGAAAGCCATATCGAGAACTGTTGATCCTCGCAATATCATCGCGAAGCATAAAATTAATAAACTGCTGAGCTAGTGCAGTTTTTTGACTTGTTTTTGGAATGGCTAAATTCTCTACAATAAGCATACTGCCCTCAACGGGAATCGCAAACTCAAAACGATCGCTTGTTGCATATATTTTTCGCATATAATTGCTCGACATCACCGCAATCGGCGCTATCCCTGCAAAAAGAAAGTACTCAGCACTGTGAAGCGTATACGCCTCAACCCACTGTTTTTGTTTAATTAAAAGTTTTTTAGCCGCTGCTATATCATCCGCCGTCACGTCCGTTGACCTGTTAAATAGATACATCATGGCA
>CAMBZK010000092.1 GCA_945872225.1 candidate division TM6 bacterium UASB124 | reverse complement strand
CGATTGGGACACCAAAGCAATTGATATGAACGCACCAGCCATCCAGGAAGAGTTTGGCGACCGTTTTAATATGCTATGGGGAAATTTTTCGACGCTGTATAAAATTATTAAAAAAGAAAAAATCGGCCCCTTTGATGGCATTCTTGCTGACTTTGGCACCTCTCAATTTCAAATTCACCAGCGCCCTGGATTTTCTTTTTCGCAAGACACCCCGCTTGATATGCGCATGTCGCCCGCACACCAAAGCTTAACGGCTGAATATATTCTTGCTAACTATGCTGAAAAAGACCTTGCTGATACCTTTTTTAAGTATGGCGAAGAGCGCTCATCTCGCTTAATTGCCAAGACGATTGTAGTTGAACGCCTCAAAAAACCAATCCTGACCACCCGCCAGCTCGTTGAAATTATCGAGCGCTTATTCCCGGTACGGGCTTATAAGGCACAACGAGGCATACATCCGGCAACGAAAGTCTTTCAAGCACTTAGAATTGCCGTAAACGACGAGCTGAATAATATCCAATCATTTCTTTCTGCTTCGCTCCATGCCCTTAAGCCTGGTGGCAGACTGGCGTGCATTAGCTTTCATTCACTTGAAGACCGCATTGTTAAGCAGTTTTTCTTGGAGCACAGCGATAAGCTAGAAATTCTTACACCAAAGCCAATTGTAGCCCAAGACGACGAGAAAGCGATGAATTCATCTTCACGCTCTGCCAAGTTACGCGTTGCTGTCTTTCGGTAATTGCCAGTAGCCAATTTAAAAAGCTGCCTGCTTTAATAAACCGCTACGCTATTTAGAACACTTGCGACCGGCCTTCATGATTTTTTATACTCACAGCATCAGTCAAAAAAATTATTTATACTACGTATGGGGGTCACCATGTCGCGTATCGTTCAGAAAATCTGGGTCATGCTTTTTTTACCACTTACGGCAAATAGCATGGAAATGCTACCTAGTGATCAAGAAATAATCGACTTATTCGTCGACGATGCTATAACCACTCTTGTTAGCGATGGTGATCAACCATTCCGCTTTATCGCAGACGGAGGCAACCCTAATGCGGTTCCTCCAAATTGGGACTGCTCTGCGCTTGATCTTTTCTACACTTACTCAGCAGTCGTTGCAGCAACTAACGAAAATACCGCAAACACTATTGTACAACGAAACGCTAAGGGAACATTCTCTGCAACAAGCATTAACGCGGATCTTATTGGGAATGTTACAGGGAATGCAAGCACAGCAACACTTGCCAATACGGCAACTAATTTTACTGGCACTGCTGGTAATGCACGCTATTTTGGCGGCATCCACAACAGCAGAGTCCTCAGCACCAACACCCCAAGCTCCCTTGTTTTGCGAGACGGCTCTGGCAATTTTGCAGCAGGGACCATCACAGCAAACATAACGGGTAACGTTACCGGGAATGTTAGCGGTAACGCTGATTCAGCAACTCTTGCCAATACGGCAACTAATTTTACCGGCACTGCTGGTAATGCACGCTATTTTGCCGGCATCCACAACAGCAAGGTTCTCAGCACCAACACCCCAAGCTCCCTTGTTTTGCGAGACGGCTCTGGCAATTTTGCAGCAGGGACCATCACAGCAAACATAACGGGTAACGTTACCGGGAATGCCAGCACAGCATCACTTGCAGCAGTAGCAACAACCTTTACCGGTACTGCAGGAGCTGCGGTTTATGCTCGCCAGGCAACGTCATTCACCGGTTCACTTATTGGTGATGTTACCGGAAACCAAGGAACAACCGTAGTCAGTAATGTCGGCGGAAAAAGCGCTGCAAGTATTGCAAGCACAGTAACATCAGTTGCTGCTGCGACAAGCAACGCCACCCCAAACACTATTGTACAACGCAATGCAAACGGTGACATCAGTACACGAGAAATAACAACCAGTACGGCATTAAACATGACCAGCACAGGGGCTGCGATCTACATTAATAACAAACCCATACTTAGCGCTCTTGGCGACACCATTAATTCTAATATTTTTGTTGGGAGTAACGCTGGTAGCGTTACCCTTACTTCCAGTAGAAATACTGCAATAGGAGGATTAACCCTCACTAGCAATCGGCTCGGCTCAAACAATATCGCCGTTGGGTATGGAGCAGGAAGCAGTCTCATAAACGGCAATAACAACATTTATGTGGGGAATGGAGGAATTACTAGAGAGTCTGCTATGATTCGCCTGGGTAATTCAGCTACTCACACTGGTTGCAGCATTGCTGGCATAGCCAACGTCAATATCCCTAAAACAGCAAGCTCGGTGTTTATTGATAGTTCTGGCAAACTTGGCACTATTGTATCTTCCAAGCGCTTTAAAAAAGATATTACTGATCTTGCTGACAAGGGAGCAGCAGTTACGGCACTACGACCTGTCTCATTTCGCTATAACAATCAACCAGACGAACAATTACAGTATGGGCTCATCGCAGAAGAGGTCGCAGAAGTAATGCCAGAACTGGTTATTTATAACGAAGAAAAGCAAATACAATCAGTTGCTTACCACTTGCTTCCCGTTCTTTTGTTGCAACAATATCAAAAACAACAAGCGATGCTCACTAGCTATGCACAACAAATTAGTTCACTACAACAAGAAGTTAGGGCGCTAAAGCAAACAACTTAAAAAATTACATCATAAAAACATTCGTGCAAAAGGGTGCTTTTCAGAGCACCCTTTTTTTATTTTGCAGTCCTCCTGCAAATCCCGTAAGCTGGCAGGTACACTTATAATATTGCACCTCGCTAGCTATATCATCTACATACTTATTCACTAGGAATATTTGCATGCCCCTTGGATTGCATAAGTTCATATTTATTAGCCTCATCACACTTGCGATTACTAATGCGCAAGCCACAATTAAAAAACAACCAAAACAAAGAATGCCACAAAAACAAAATGAAGGAAGATCACGCCCCCCAGATACCTCATTGCTGAACCCGACAATCGGGATGAATGCTGTGCGCCGCATGAATATTATGCAAGGCGCTGTTGACAACACACGGATTGCAGATAATGCGGTCACCACAGCAAAAATTGCCACAGGAAACATTAGCACCCCTCTACTAGCAGTCAATATTCAAAAAACACTTGCAGGCTCATCAAACAATGATCCGAACACCCTGATTAAGCGCGATCGGAATGGTAATTTTAGCGCGGGAACAATAACCGCAGACCTTATTGGCAATGTAACCGGAACAATTACCAACCCAAATGTCATTGGGAATATTAATATTCAGGGTAACCAGACAACCGAAGGGAATTTTACCAGCAACGGCGACACCACCATTGCGGGTGATAATGGCTTACAAGTTAATAATGCAGCAAGCATTGGTGGTGAGATGATTGTTTCTGGAGCAACCTGCCTGAGTAATAGCCTGGATGTTGATGGCCCAACCCAAATTAATAACCAGCTAACCCTCTACGGGGGCAACTTAACGATTACCGGCAATCGCGACAAAGGTGGCAACCTCTTCGTTGCGGGGACCATTAAAACACCATCGTCTTACGGTAACAGCGTTACTAATCAGCCAAATATGCTTTTTATCGACACTAACGGCAACCTTGGCACCCTCGTATCATCAGGCCGCTACAAAGAAAATATTCAAGATTTACAAGCAGCTGCAAACATTGTCGAGAGGCTACGCCCTGTTAGCTTCACCTATAAAACAGACCCTGCAAAGCAACAACAATATGGCCTTATTGCTGAAGAAGTCGCCGCCGTGGCACCAGAGCTCGTTATTTATAATAAAAACCTGCAACCAGAGACCGTTGCCTATCATCATTTGGTCCCACTGCTTTTAAGCACCTGCCAGCAACAAAGCAAACAACTTCGCAAACTTGAAGACCAAGTTGCTCGTATGCAGCAGGCCTTTAACACGTTACTGCTTTTATTGAAGAACCAATCGCAGCAGTAACTACTTCAAGCCAAGGTCTCTTTGTTAGGAACTTTCAAATCGATCTGCAAGCATTTCGAACATCAGATCAACAGATCAAAAACAATCACCACATACTTACCGCCAAACTACTTTTTGCTAGGCATTAGTCCGTGCCAGTCAGCTCATTGTCACAATATGTCGCCGCATGGTACCTAGAGAATGCTATCCAGTACCAGCAATCAATATCTTTTTATCAGAAATCTTGTATCGGGCACCCACTTTTTTTCTATTATTGGCTAATTCAAAAATGAGATCGTTTTAAAAAATTAAATTCAAATTAACCTAAAAGGAATATTTCATGACGCAAAATACTGTAAATATTGTTGCCATTGTTGCAATGAGTATGTTTTTGTTGCCAACGACAGAAGCAGCAAAATCAAAATACCGCACCATTAGCGATGACGATGCAAGTGTATTGATAACCGCTGCAGAATATGCCAAGACAAAAAGCGGTCCATTGCCAGAAAACTTACATAAAGTGTTAGAAAACATTTTAAAAGGCGATCGACAAGTAGCAAAGCCGGTTGTTCATAAAGCAATTGAT
>CAMBZK010000091.1 GCA_945872225.1 candidate division TM6 bacterium UASB124 | reverse complement strand
TCACAATGAATGGGCCTGAAAGTAAGCGCTTTATACGTATTTCTGATGTTGGGCAGGGCCAAAGTGAGCAGCTAACTGAAAGTAATTATGCGGGCTTTTTAACCAGCAAGAGCGACAAGGCTCTTATGCTACAATTATTAGCAACTAAGGCAGAGGGCAAAGATGATGTTAAAATCGATGTCATTTTTAAAGGCGAGAAAAAGCGAGAGCGGTATCAGCCTCACCAAGGCTTGCGCTTGTTGCAGTCTGATAAAGATGCTGTTGCTTGGACGACTCTTTCTTCTCCAACAGTGGTTTACCAGAAGGCTATTAAGTTTATGCACGATGCTTTTGTTGTTGTTACTGCAGGTAAGCAGATAGCAGACTGGACGGTGACGCTCTATAACCGTGATGTTCGTACCAAAGACCCATTTAAAGCGACCGTATTTAATCTGATCACGGGTGCTGATGCTGCAACAGGCAGTAAGCCAAGCGCGCCGGATGACCAGTCGAGCGATAGAAAAGACAAGACCGCTCTTTCACCCCTGCGGGGCGTCGTTCAGCACTCGGGTGCTGTATTTCGACAGGCTCAGGAGGAGCGGGCGGATGAGCCAAAGGGTAAAGTAGTGGTTTCGGTTGATGCAAAAGAGCAGGCTGCTAAAGAAGTAAAAAAAGAACATCTTGTTGATGGGGCAGATGGAGATCTTAGTCTTGAAAAAATAAAAGCGGTGGAAAAACCCGCTCCTCCTGAGCCTGTCGAAGGACGCCCCGTAGGGGTGAAAGAGCGGGAACACCAAGAAGCACAAACTGTTGCGTTAGACGCTACGGTCACGAGTACGATGGCTCATATTGTTGCGATACAGCAACAGCTACAGACATTGACCAAAGAGGTTACAGCATTAGCTGATCATGTGCAAAAAGAGCAGCCGGGTGAAGCTAAAAAAACAGTAAAAGCTGAGCTGTCAGTAAAAAAAGATACCGCAGAAAAGCCATCGTCGGCAGCTGCTACTGAAGATGTAGAGGCATCAGCTTTTAAGCCGATGTAACGATTTGTTTAGGAATGTAGTATGAAAATTATGGTATACACACGCTGTGCCATTACGGCAGGGCTGATCTTAGCAGCTCATGGGGCGCTTGCAAAAACAGAGCAGCAGCCTAAGCCAATGTTTCAGACTGAAGAGCTGTTTGAGTATGATCATGAGGTAAAAACAGCTGGTGATGAGGCGAGTGAGCCAGATATCGACAAGATGGCTCAGCTGCTTAGCTCGAGTAATAAAGATCTGAGCCTTTATTTTGGCGGCAAGTTAAAAAACGAATTTTTTCTCTACAATCGGTGCTCCACATTGCGTGAAGATTATAGCGACCAGAATGACTTTTTCCGGCACAAGTTGCAGCTTGATGGTGGCCTTGTTCAGGGCGCCAAAAAATATGGCAGGCCTGCGTCAGAGGCTGCGATTCGGTTGAGCAACTATGTGCTCTGGCAAGATACGGGAAATTACACGCCAATGTACATTGAACAAATTGCGTTGCCAGATGCAAACAATGCAGTGATCAACAGCAATGTGCGAGTAAAAACAATTGTGCCATTGGTGTTTGTTGAGCAAGCTTGGTTTAAGCTTCATTTTGGCACTTTTGCAAAGCCATGCAGGGGCCAGGATACGTTTTTAAAAATTGGCTATTTTCCATACCAGCTTGGCCGTGGCATTACAATGGGCATGCATAATGATTTGGCCGTTGATTATCTTGGCTGGGGCGGCGAAGGTGGCTTTACGCGTTATCCATTTATGCCGCCAGGCATTTTGTGGCACCAAGAAATTAATAAAAAACTCTCGGTTGATGCCTATTTTAATTTGTGGCATGAGACCAATGCATCGATTAGCGACACGCTCAAGCCAACGCGTCGTCAGCGGCTTGATGGCTCGCAGCCAGAGCGTGGCAGTGGCAATGACACTTGGTCGCTTGCGGTGCGAGCAGACTACACGATTGATCATCCAACGGGTGGCAGTGCATTGATTCAGCCTTATGCGATGTTTACGCGCGCGCCAGAACAGACGATTGAAGTATTTGCTGATGCGAGCTCTGAACTGCTGACGCTGGGCACGATGGTTGATTGGAAGAAGAATAACGTGACGGTTAATCTCGAGTGTGCGTTGCAGCTTGGCCACCAGGATGTGCATGCGCTCGACCGCAATACCTATAAATTAACAGCTGGTGCAACGGGTGGCGTGAGCAGAAGCTTTACGCATATTCAGCAGATTGATCGCTCCCCAGCTTCGAGTGTTGCTGGGCAGAGTTTCGCGCCAGCCGGCGAAGTGGAAACCGGCGACTCAACGAGTGAATTTGATCCGAGAGATGATTTAAGCCAGGTTGTGCTAACTCAAGAAAACCGATCTTTGGATGCGCAGGGCAAAAATATAAAAAATGCTGCAGGTGCCGACCTTGCAGTACGCGCCCTTCCAGGCAACCCGAATATTTTTAATACCAGCACTTTTGGCAACAATCGCTTCAGAAAAGCATACCGCCTTGAGAACCGCGGGGTTATGCTCATGGCTGATGCAATCTATGATTTTGAAGAGCAGCCCGTGACGCTTGCTGGTACCGTTGGTTTTATTTCTGGCGATCGCTATCCGTACAACGACGAAAACTCGCGTGTTTTTAGAGGCTTTATTCCGCAACGCTCACGCTATCGCGGCTATGGCGTTAAAAACTTTTTAATCTTCGAGCGGCAAGTCATTCCGCGTCCGCTCAATATTTCGCATCGCACGTTGAGCGCATACAACGATGTGAAAGACTTGAGCAATTTACAATTTCTTGGCGTTGGCGCGACGTGGTTCCCATTTAGCAAGCGCTCACGTGGTCATCTTGGCTTAGACGTCATGTTGCTTGGGGAGGTAGCGCCACTTAAGACCTGGGATGTGAAAGGTGAGCATCCTGATTCGAAGATAGAATTGCAGCTTAAGCGGCTACGCAATTCGCCGCAAGCAGGAGCCGGGTACGGTGATCCGACCTTGTTCAGCGGCTGGGAAACGACGAAAGACGCTAGCCGCTTTTTAGGCTATGAGCTTGATATTCGCGCTCACTACCAACTGCTAGACCACTGTAATTTACTGGCACGCATGAGCTTTTTTGTGCCAGGCAATTTGTATAAAGATGTAAAAGGGCAGCCAAATATTATTACGCAGCGTGTTGATAAAGACGGCTTCTTGCGCTACGACAGCCTTGGTAACAGTACCGCACTGGCGATGATGATTGGCTTGCATTATACCTTCTAGGAACTGATATGAAACTAGTACTCCTTTTTTTTGTAGCAATCACCGTAACGCCTCTTTTTGCTCTAACGACCGATGAGATTAATGCTATTGTCGATCAGGTCTTGGCAGAAGAGCCTTTACGAGCAATTGACCCTAAAAGCCCAACGGAGCGTGTTGAGTTGTTCCATAAACGGCTAAATAACTATGTGAATGCCTATGCAAAGAGGCACAATATGGTGTTGGCAGAGCTACCAGAAGCAAAGCGCCATGAAATAGAACAAGCAACGGCAGGGGTGAGTGCGGCGTTGTTTGAAGGGAGTAAGCGGGCTCCTGTAACCGAGAGCGCTATGCAGCGGGCATTGCATAAAGCGCTGAGCAAGATTGTCGATCCTTCAGTTAAGTACATTGATAAAAAAGACATTAAAAAGCATCTTAATGGGGTAATTGATAGCTTGTGCGCTCAGCTTGGCCTGGTTGTTTGTGAATGCTCACCAGCATTGCAGCGCGAATTGCAACATCACAAAGATACGTTACAAGCAGCAACTACTGATCGTCTGGATCGTAATAAAATGAGCTACACAACTGATCGCGATATTGCTCAGCTACAAGAAGAGCCAATGCAACTGTTGCTCACTCAAATGTGGGCTGATGTGCAGATGCGTGCCCACAAAAAGACGCTGGCATATCTTGCCAAGTACTATCCAAATAGCAGCATGTATGTCGTGCCGCCAGAGGCTAAGGAATTAAATTTGATTGCCAAGGCAATTAGACAAATGATTAAAGATCTGTAAAAGCGCTAGTTGTCCCAATGTGACCACGAAGGGTACGGTTCTACTTGGTCGTAGTCATCAAACAGATTTCCTTCAACGTGTATGTTGCAGTACGAAGGAAGTATGACGTGCTCCAATAACTGGATAGCGGCTTTGAAATCATCACGATTATTCATGCGCACGACCACGTTGGCATCGGGATCTTTACAGACCATTTCTAGCGTTGCAAGCAGGCGAACGACGAGCTGGACCAATGGCTTACGGGCTTCTGGCAGCGAATACACTTGTCGTGTCCATGCCTCTTGTGGCTTTGCCCCGCGACGTTTTTCGAGTAATTTTGTGAATGATCCGTTGCGATAAGCTTCACGCTTTATGGCATCGTTATCAATCTGCCACCACTGATCTTGCTGAACACGTTCCCACAATTCACTTGTTGGTAGTGCGGTGTTTACCGAAGTTTTGTTCTGATGTTTTTGTAAAACGGTCGTGACAATACTGATG
>CAMBZK010000090.1 GCA_945872225.1 candidate division TM6 bacterium UASB124 | reverse complement strand
GCTGCCCCCTCTTCTCTGTTACATTGTATTTTATTGATAAGACAAATCTTATTCAGTAACGCGGCTATAAAAACAGACGGTAACACCTTCATCACCAGCTCCAAAATTTGGAGGGGTGTTTGTAGTACTGACGTCACGATCACTGATATGGCGCCATTCACGAGTTGATTTAAAGCTTGCGGTTGTAGCGTCATAGGTTAGCCCACGTTTATATGCCGTCCAGTGAGCGCCTCTATGAGAACAAATGCCGGTGAGCTGATAACGGATAGCATTGCCTTCTTCATCGCTTATTATGATAAATTCATTTGGCGCGATAGGTACCTTGTTTTTAACGCCCGAACCTTCTTGTTGTCGATTTATGGTAATCACAAGAGTGTTTGTTGGAGGCCTAATGCTGGTGGTATTCATTGTTTTTATACTCCGACGACAATCTGGGCAAACAGCTTCTTCGTCAGAAGGAGTAGGTTTCTGTGCATCCTGTAGCATGGTTTGTATATCCAGTGCCTCTGTTGGAGCTGGTAATGGTAATGATGAGGCTATAATGATCTGTGGTGCAGCGTCAGGATGACATGGATAGGTGATGAGTTCCGCTTTTTGTGTTAGAAGTTCATCTGGGATGCCAACAAAATTTCCAAGGACTTCACTTAAAAGTATAAATGATTCGCCAGCGTCTCCCATGCGATAGGCACGGTTTTCAGGGTCATCAGACAAAGCCCGGATATTTTCAGTAAAATGTTTCATTGTCTCTATGGGAATAATATCCCCTGTTTTGCTGCGAAGATAGGTAGAAAATATTACCTTTAGTGCTTGCAAGCAAGCATGCGATGCAGCAACTTTTTCTTTTCCTCGTGCAATGTTCAAAGCTATTTTTCCTAGTCTGCGGGCTTGTTCTTCTTCTGGCGTTATATAGCCTTGAGCTGCAGATCCATAGCGTGTCCCTGGTTTGGCATCCCTGACTAAATTTTCAGCAATTCTTCTATTTTCAGCATAATCAGTATCAACTTTTCTCATTAACCTCTCCTGGGCTGCCGCTATCTTTTCATCAAACGCAGGGTCGGCAAATAATCTGTGTAAAAAAGTCGTCCAGGCGGGGCTACTCAATATCCCTTGTAAGCAAGCATTGTTATAACAGTCGGTGCGACAGGCATTTGTTAATCCAACAAAAGGGACATCAATCGGTCCGGTCATGCCACCAAGTTCTACTGCTCCTGCGCCAGCACCACCTGCTCCTGCGCCACCACCACCAGCGCCTGCAGGGCCACCACTTTCTAGGTCAGCCAATCGTTTTGCTTCAGCTTCGTCAGCAGCTTTTTTTGCCGCCAGGGCTTCTGCTGTTTCTAAATCAGCTAAGCGTTTTGCCTCAGCTTCTTTAGCTTGGGCCAAGCGCAGTGCTTCTGCGGCAGCTGCTTGTTCTGCTGCTCTAGCTTTTGCCAGGGCTTCTTGCGCTGCGGCTTCTTCGGCCAAGTGTTTAGCTTCGGCCTCTGCTTCAAGTTTTTGACAAGCATTTACAAGAAGCGCTTTTGCTCTTTGCATGGCAGCAATGATTGTTGCTATGTTTACCTTGATTCCTTCAGGCACAATAAATCCAGTAGGGTGCCACCCTGAGAAAACAGATGTTGCTGTTTCTGTTGCCGTAGTTAAAAGCTGCGAGCCTTTTTCATTATCGGCAATATTTTTTAGGGTGCGGCCACTTAACGCAAGCAACTCTTTTGCTTCATCTTCGGTTAATGCTGTTTTTTGTGCTAGCGCAAGAAATTTTCTGTAGGTGCCCAATTCGGCTACAACTTGATCTTCAGTTATGACCGGGTCAGGTTGTATTTTATCGTAAGCGAGTTTAAGATACCCAATTTGCAAGTCGCGCCATTCAGGATCAGCTGCAAGAGCTTCGTTTATTGCTTGGATGAACCGTTGATCAATGACCTCTCTGGTAAGCGAACTAACGTCTGAAAGTCCTAATATCCCCTTCAGTACGCTTTGGCCTGATGGTGGTTCGCCAAGTTTTGTGCGATCAGCTCTGGCAATTGCTTCATCGCCAACTTGCAACGCTTGTTTTAGTTTGCTAGTAGTAGTTTGACCAGCGTCATCTGCTAGCTGTTGTGCTTTTCTCCGCGCTGCTTCTGCGGCAGCTTCACGAGCTAGCTGTTCTTCTTGGGCTCGACGCTTGGCTGCTTCAGCTTGCGCAGCTTCGCGATCTCTTTGCTCTTCGGCTACTTTTGCTTTGACTGCTGCTGCGTCGTCAGCAGCTTTTTTTGCAGCAGCTTCTAGTTTACGTTGTTCTTCTGCTAAGCGATCTTTTTCAGCTTGTGTCGCTGCATCTTTATCTTTAGCTTCTTTTGCTTTCGCTTCTGCGTCAGCCGTTGCTTTTGCCTCTTCGGCTAAGCGTTGAGCCTCTGCTTCTTTTTTGGCAGCTTCTTCGGCTAGTCGTTTTGCTTCGTCGTCAGTGCTGCTTGATGATCCATCACCTGATGATGAAGAGGAGTCAGAAGAAGTTGGTGGATTTTTATAAAAATGTATTTTTAAATAATCATAACATTGCTTGAGATATGAAGTGTCTATGCCTAGTCTTCGGCTTAATTCTGTATATTGACTCTCAAGTAAAGAGGTATCATTTTCATCAGAGCCCTCAAATTCAAGAAAGCTAAAGGCTTCTTCTAATGACGAAGGGCTTGCTGCCTGCAAAGGCATACCAATTCCCATTACGCCGAGTGCTAACGTGAGCACAAGGCGTATGCCAATGGTATTTAATTTGTTCAAAATAGTCATTTTATAACTCCTTAATTTATATTTTAATATATAATTGTATTATATATACAGCTTGTAAAAACTGCAAGGGTCTTTAAAAAATGAATTTTTATTCCTAAAAATGGCCAATTTTGGTACGGAAAAGAGACTTAATACCATTTTGTCCGGCTTTTATTCATCGATCTGTTGCTTATTTTGAGTTTTTTTCGTACAGTATGCAATTGGATTGCGGATTGTACGGTTTGCTTGTGAGGGGGAATTTTTATGATAGCACGTGAAATAACAGAACAGGTCAAAAGGTTGGCTCAGCAGTTTTCTGCTGTGGCGATTATGGGGCCACGGCAATCGGGGAAGACGACGCTAGCAAGGCTCGTGTTTCCCGAGTATGCCTATGTCTCGCTTGAGGATATTGATACAAGGCTAGCAGCGCATGATGATCCGCGTGGCTTTTTGTCTCATTATTATGATCATGCCGTGGGGGTGATTATTGATGAAGTACAAGAAGTGCCTGCATTGTTTTCATACTTGCAGGGGTTTATCGATCGTGCATTCCGTCCAGGTTTTTTTATTCTTACCGGATCGCAGCATTTTTTGATTCATGAAAAAATTACACAAACGCTTGCCGGCCGGATAGCCTTGCTTACGCTGTTACCTTTGACGGTAGATGAGTTGCAGGGTGCTGCGTTGTTGCCAGCAACAATTGAAGAGCTTATCATCAAAGGCTTTTATCCGCGGCCCTATGTGCAGCCAGTTTCTATCACCGCTTGGTATCAAAATTATATTGGTACCTATGTTGAAAAAGATGTTAGGCAGGTATTGCGCATTACTGATGTGGTTTTGTTTCAGCGCTTTCTCAAGCTTTGTGCAGCGCGCACGGGTAACATTATAAACTATGCTGATCTAGCGCGTGATGCCGACATTAGTCCCAACACGGCAAAGGCATGGATCAGCGTTTTAGAAGCAAGCTATGTGATTACGCTGCTTTCACCGTATCACAAAAATTTTAGTAAGCGGCTTATCAAAAGCCCTAAATTATATTTTTATGATACCGCGCTGGCGTGTTTCTTATTAGGCATTAAAACCGTTGATGATTTAGTGCATCATCCTATCAAGGGCGCGCTGTTTGAGACCTTTGCTATCGCCGAAATGCTCAAATATAGTTACAACCGTGCTGAGCTGCCACATTGTTATTTTTGGCGCGATGTTCAGGGGCATGAGATCGACTGTGTGCTAGAAACAGCGTTTGAGCAGGTTGTGCCCATAGAAATAAAAGCGGGCAAAACAATTACCGCTCATTTTTACAAAGGGCTGCTTGATTGGGAAGCAATTACGCAGCAAGAGGGTGTTTCATCGCATATTATTTTCGGTGGCGATGAGCAAATGCGTTCAGCGCATGGTGATGTGTGGCCGTGGCATCGGATTAAAGCGATGATGCAACAGATCTACAAACACACCTTCTAGCTTGATTCAATTGGACAAACAATATGCAGCTTGACCAATCCGCTCACCCTGAGCCTGTCGAATGGGCGCCGGCCCGAAGGGCCAAGAAAGAGCGGACAATCTTTTGCTACTAAAAATTTTTAGTTCCCGCTTTTTCTCGTCCTAGCGGACTTCGGCCGTTCGACAGGCTCAGGCTGAGCGGGAAGTTCTAGGCAATCATTTATGTACATACTTGTTGATGGGAACTCAGTATCAAAAGAGGTCTAATGCTTGCAAAAAGAGTGCGTAGCCCCGTATCGTTGCCATAGCATATATTTTTACCAAAAAAGGGAGTATTGAGATGAAAAGAAGTCTATGGTGGGGGGTTTTACTGAGCTGTTGCAGCATGCAAGCTACTAATTATAGCGGGACTGATTTGATAGGGGTTGATGGTTTTTCTATTGGCGCTGGCAATACGGTGACGATGAATG
>CAMBZK010000089.1 GCA_945872225.1 candidate division TM6 bacterium UASB124 | reverse complement strand
TTTTGTTGCCCTTGAGGAAGTAAAATATCTCAAGAAAAAACGGTCGCCGGAGGCTGTTTTGGGTATTTTAAAGTCTAAAAACAATGTGTGGCTAATTGATCAATATATTGATCTAGTTGAAACTTTCGCTACTTTTTAAAAGTCCTGTGTAAGAATCCTCCGACCAAAACCCTTGTACATGGAGTAGCCATCCCACCCCCGACCATAGAGATCGAATTCGGTTGGATGCTCTGCTTCATAAAAATCTATCACCTTTTTTCGCTCAGAATAAAGCTCGGCTGGGTGGCTTGAAGTTTTATGAGCATTAACTAAAACGCAGAGCTTTTTTTTGATGAACTTCAGAGGCTTAATCATTTTTTGCATGGGATAATAAAAAAACTTAAAATATTTTTTGTTATCCACCAGGTCATCACGCCAAGTGTAGACTTTATAAAATGGCTCATGTAAGGCCTTATCAAAATTGTCTGGCACCACTGATGGTGGTTCAAACAAAATGAGTATCGGCTTTTTATCTTGATGCGCTTGAAAAACAGCTAGATTTTCTTTACGTACCTCAAAAGAAACAAATAAATACGGTTTTTCTATATCACTGAAAATACGCTGCTCAATAACGCTAAAGCCTTGCTGCTCTAAAGCCATTCTAAGCGTTGGCTTCACGAATGCATGAGTACCAATATCGACATAAATGTTTTTTTGTTTATTGGCAACTGAATTAGAGCAAAAAATAGGCTTAAAAAAGGCGCTCTGTATTAAAAAAAACTTAATCAAATGTTTCAAAAAATTATTCTGCATCGACTCACCCTATAAAACAATCGCTGGTTTTTTTCTTGTCAGAAATAAGATCATACTCTAGCCTCAGAATGGCTCTCAAGAGATCGCAAAAACCTTAGGAACTTATATAATGAACAAAAAAATTCTCGTCACCGGCGCTGCCGGTTTTTTAGGCAGTAATTTATGCAAGCGCCTTGTTGTTGATGGCTTTGAAGTTATCGGTGTTGATAATTTTTACACCGGCAGCAAGAGCAACCTGCAAGATCTTGCCAACAACAACCGCTTCACGTTAATTGAACACGACATCAATCAGCCACTCAATGTCCCATGCGATTGGATCTTCAATTTTGCATGCCCAGCATCACCGCCACACTATCAAAAAGACCCGATCTTTACGGCTAAAACAAATTTTATTGGCGGTCTCAACATGCTTGAACTTGCACGAGCCAACAACGCCCGCATCATGCAGGCATCAACGAGCGAAGTTTACGGTAACCCCCTGCAGCACCCGCAAACAGAACAGTACTGGGGCAACGTCCACACCACAGGACCACGCGCGTGCTACGATGAAGGCAAACGCGTTGTTGAAGCCCTCTTTTTCGATTACAAACGGATGTACAACCTCGATATCAAGGTCATTCGTATTTTCAATACGTATGGACCAGGCATGGACCCAAACGATGGTCGCGTCGTCAGCAATTTTATTATGCAGGCACTGCGTGGCGAACCGATTACCCTGTACGGCACCGGCGAGCAAACACGCTCGTTTTGTTATGTCGACGACTTGATCAACGGGATTGTCGCCATGATGCACAGCGATGCTAGCATTACTGGGCCCATCAATCTGGGCAACCCGATCGAATTTACGCTCAAAGAGCTTGTTGAGACGCTTGGCACAGTACTCGGCCGCAAGCTTAATGTCATCACTATGCCACTGCCAGAAGATGACCCAACCCGCCGCCAGCCAGATATTACGTTGGCGCAAAAAGAGTTGGGATGGACACCAGGCGTAGATTTAGCAACAGGCCTTAAAAAAACAATCGCCTATTTTGAGCAGTTTGTTCAATGAAGATAATTGTAGCATCTGGCGATCGCTTTCACGCTTACGCGCTGGCAAAACAGCTCCTACAACGCCATGCACTCCAACGTTTATACACGTTTAATTACACCGCCAATGATGCACAAAGAGTGCCTTCACCGCTTGTCAACCATGATAAGCTCTGCGCGCTACTCAATACCCTGTACCAAAAAGCTCGCTTATCACGGCTTATTAATCGCACAAGCTTTAATAGCTTTAAAGATCGTTTATTCGAGCGCAACCTTGTTGCTGCACTTGCAAAAGAAAATAGTTTTGACTTATTCGTCTGCTGGTCTGGTTTTTTGCATGATACGCTACCAATCGCCCGCAACAAAGGTGCCAAAGTAATTTTGGAAACAGGGTCATGCCACACCGACGAGCAAGAAGCCCTCATTAAGCACGAGTATGATCGCTATGGTCTCACCATCAAAAGCCACGACAAAAAACGGCAAGCTCAGGCGCGATTAGAATATGATGAGGCAGACCTGATTATGACGCCATCGCTATTTGTAAAAGAAAGCTTTATCAAGCGTGGCTTTGCACCAAAAAAAATTGCTGTGGCCCCATACGGCGTTGATACCTCTTTCTTCTCGCCAGCAAAACAAATCCCCCCTCTTGGTAAAAAGTTCACCCTACTGTTTGTTGGGATGGTGAGTTTGCAAAAAGGGCTACATTACCTGTTGCATGCTTGGCAAAAAGCTGCCCTGCCAATCGACCAGGCGAAGCTGGTACTCGTTGGCGCACTGCAGAAAGATTTTTTATTGGTGAAGAACAAACTACCAATCGCAGGTAATGTTATTTTTGCCGGCGGCATCACACGCGAAGCATTAAAAAAACAGTACCAAACAGCCAGCGCCTTCGTTCTACCATCAGTGCAAGAGGGGTTAGCTATGGTCATTGGTGAGGCTATGGCAAGCGGCCTGCCTGTCATCGCCAGCACGCATACTGGTGCTCAAAATTTGATTACCCCGGGTGAAACAGGGCTCTTGTACCACCCCTATGCTATTGATTCACTAGCAGGGCATATTCGCTGGTGCTACGAAAACTCCGAGGCAGCAGCGCTGATGGGCAAACAAGCGCACCAACACATTCAGGCTTTCTCGTGGGATGCGTATGGCAAGCTAGTTTTTGAATCTTATAAACAGTTAGTTGGTCATGAATAAAAGTGTTTTAGTTGTTGGCAATTTTAATCCAGACCCAAGCATTTACACCTACGCCAGATCATTTTATAAGACATTCAAACAACTTGGTTTTCCCACCAACTACGTTGATTGCGTACCACACGTTTTTTTAGAAAACGTAAAAATTATTAATAAAATTACCACGCCCCTGGCCACCGCAATCGCCAATCAGCAAGTTGTTCAGGCCGTAAAACAACACCGCCCTGAGCTCGTTTTTATTATAAAAGGGCAGCACCTTGCGCCAAGAACTATCCAGGCGATTAAAGCTACCGGCGCTCGCGTGGTAAATTTTTACCCAGACAGTCCATTCGCCCTGTGGAACAATAATTCAACCGCAGCAGTACTGCAATCGCTACCGCTCTTTGATTGCTTTTTATCGTGGTCCCCAATACTTACACCAGCACTGTTGGCATCAGGCAGCAAGCATGTCTGCTCATTCCCTTTTGCTTATGACGAGACTATTTACCATGACCACACCCCGCTTTTCCACCCCTTCGGGGCGCCCTTCGACAACCTCAGGGTGAGCGGGGAAGCAAAAAATTCGCTCCTCCTGAGCCTGTCGAAGGACGAAGCCCAACGGGCGAGGAAAAGCGAATTAAGGGAGCAAATCGATGTCTGCTTTATTGGCACCTGGGAGCCAGCACGAGAAGCCATGCTTGAAGTATTAATAACCCGATTGCCAAATGTCTCATTTGCCATTTGGGGCAATCGCTGGCAAGAGCATGCTCAATCTCTGCTGATAAAAAAATGGCTTAAAGGTAATGCTGTTTATGCTAAGCAGATGGTCAGCATCTATAAAAATACAAAAATAATTCTCAACTTCCTGCGCGACCAAAATGCTGGCGCGCACAATATGCGCACTTTTGAAGTCCCAGCAACAAAATCGTTTCTTTTAACAGAACGCACCGACCAGCAAGCTCGTGTTTTTTTTCAAGAAAATTATTCCATTGCCTGCTTTTCTGGCATTGACGAGTTAATAGAAAAGATAAACACTTATCTTCATGACAGTGAGGCACGAACAATCATAAGCGAACGTGGTTTTATAGCCGCACAAGATTATACTTTGAGTAAACAGTTACTCAACTATGTGGAACATTGTCCAGCTCTTCGTACAAGGAACGCATGCCATGACAAAGCACATTGATTTACCGCTCTCTGAGGTCAAATGTTCTTATATCAATACATTTTTAACCGGTGATCATATTCTTGATGTTGGTGCAGGCAAGGGGCACTACTGCCACTGGCTCAGCAGCCGCAACAAGGAGCTTCGTCTGTACGCAATTGATCTACAGCAGCGGCCGGGGCTACCAAAAGAAGTAACGTTCTTTACCTATAATCTCGAACAGCCAATCCCTTTAGCAGATGAAACATTTCATACGGTGTTTGCGTTCGATATCATTGAGCACATCACCAATGAGCAAACCTTTTTACACGAGCTGTTTCGACTTTGCAAAAAGGGCGGGGTTCTCATTGGCTCAGTCCCCCATGACAAAGATCTTTTTCTGCCCGCATATAATTTAACCTTTTATCACCGATCCGATCTAACGCATAAACGTTACTACACAGCTGAAAGCCTCAGAGAAGCCCTTTCATCTGTGGGATTTATCAATATCAAAATCAACGAAGAAGGTGGCGTCTCACCACAAGTGTTTGCCGAGTTTTTCCCCAAACAACTGCACT
>CAMBZK010000088.1 GCA_945872225.1 candidate division TM6 bacterium UASB124 | reverse complement strand
CAAGCGCTTGGTGATCCAAAAACACTTATTAATCACTACGAAGAGCATAATCTACAAAATACGTTTGACCACGATATTGCTACGCAGTTAGCGGTGGCACAGGCATACATTGGTCTGGATGACGCAGCCAAAGCAGAAGAAATTTTTATCCGCCTTGGGGAGCGGCACCCCGATAATGAGCAGATTGCTTACTTTGCGACGATGGCGCTGCTAAAAACTAACCAGCTAGAAAAAGCAGGGTCGTTTATTACAACCTGCTTAAAAAAGCCAACACTGAAGCAGAAGCATTTCTTATTTCATTTTTTACAGTCAAAAATACACTTTCAAAATAATAACTTTGAGGCAGCGCAGGCCAGCATCGAGCAGAGTTTGGCCCTATCACCAGCATTTCCACAAGCACTCTTATTCAGAGCAATGGTTATGGAAAAACGTAATGATCTTGGGAATGCCATTAAAGGTTATGAGGGTTTTGTTCATGCAACTAAGCGTGATGAATCGATAGAAAAGCATATTATTCAGCTGCTTTTTCATAAAGGTGAATATGGGCAGGCGATTAAAAAATTAGAAAAAATCAATGCAAAGACGCCTGAATATTATTATGATTTGGCGCTCATGCATTTTCATAACAAGACCTATGCAAAGGCGTTGGTGCTTGTGGAGCACGCCTTGGCTTTGCAACCATCGCTGATCAGTGCGGTGCTACTCAAGGTTAAGCTGCTTGCAACGCTGAATAAAACGAATGATCTTGTCCCGTTTGTGCAAAAGCTACTGACCGACTATCCAAATAATATGCAAATTTTATACACCTACCAGCTGCTTAAAAGTATGGGGGTGCCAACGAAAAAGCTCATTGAAATTGGCTGTGCAGCCCTCAAAGTGCACAAGACGCCACGCCTGATGGCTACGGTTGCTGACCTTTGTGTAGAAGCAAAAGAGGTGGCACTGGCTGATAAAATTTATGGTGTGATTATAAAACACAGTAAAAACGCTCACGTGCGCGCACGAGCGCGCTATCAAACGTGTTACGCCTTGTTTGTTGCAGGGTATGACGAGCTCCTTGAGAAGCGCCTACTTGAGGTTGTTAACGATGCAGTTGTTGATCCAGGCGTGTACAATTCTTTGGCATACCACTACGCGACGCATGACAAGGAGCTTGAACAAGCGCTTGCGTATGTTGACAAATCACTTGCCCAGCGGCCCGATTACCCACCCTACCTCGATACCAAAGCTTATGTGTTGGTGAAGCTAGGAAAAGCTGAGCAGGGGCTGGCTATTTTGCGTGAGGCACATGCCAAGGCCCCACAAGACCGCATCATTGCTGCGCGCTTGTTGGCGCTTGAGAGTGGCTTATGGCGATCATAGTACTGCTTGCCGTAGCTGCTGGATCTGGCGGCCACATTTTACCAGCGTTGACGTTGGCACATGATTGGAAGCAAGAGCATACCGATAGGCGAGTTATTTTTATTACGGGCGCAACGCCGCTTGAGCAGCGCATCATGGCCCAGCCTGGTGCTGTTGACAAGGTGCTCCATGTGCCGCTAGCAAAGTACTCACGGCGCCGCTGGTTTATGCTGCCAATTCTTTGTTTGCAGTTGGGTTGGCTGTTCATCAAAAGCCTGATTACTCTTTTTGAGTACAAGCCGCAACGCGTCATGACCACCGGCGGTATTCACGCTATTCCGGTCTGCTTGGCCGCCTTTGTTATGCGGGTCCCGATTGATGCTTACGAATTGAACGTGCTGCCAGGTAAGGCTTTTATGGTGTTGAAGCGGCTGGCAACGCGGCTGTTTTGCGTGTTCAAAGAGACGCAGCAGTACTTGCCCACAAGCGCTTTAGTTGCTTACCCGATCCGGCATGAAATTAAGCAGGCGCAGATGCCACTGGCTGATCTGCTTGCCATAATTAATCGCCAACACGCGCACCAGGCACATTGGGTCCCGTTTACGTTTGACCGCAAAACAATATTTATTTTAGGTGGCTCGCAAGGCTCGCTTTTGCTCAACAAGCTCATCAAAGGCTTTTTGACCGAGCACCCGGTGAGGCAACAGCGTATTCAGGTGATTCACCAAACAGGCTCATTTGAAGAGGGTGACTGGGAACGCTTTTATCGACATCAGCAGATCCCTGCCATTACTTTTTCGTACGATCCACTGATTGCGCATTACTACCAGCTTGCTGATCTCATTATCTGCCGTGCCGGTGCCGGGACGTTGTTTGAGATTGCGTATCTCAAGCGCCCGTGCATTGTGATTCCCCTGCTTGCGCAGACCACAGACCATCAGCTTTACAACGCTCAGGCCATGACGGCTGCCCACCCAGACATTTTTACCGTGCTTACCCAGCAAACGGTGACGGCTGACCACGAAGCATTGTTTGAGAAGATCAAAACAATCTTACAATTCTAGCGAATTGCCCACTAAACCTTTTTTAAAACTAATCCCTTTGGCTAGGCTAGCAAGCCAGTTTTTTGAATCCGCTCATCCCGAGCCTGTCGAGGGACGCCAGCCCAACCTGTCGCGCCATAGCCGAAGGCGTCGGCGGACGGGCCAAGAAAGAGCGGGGTTTTCCTGCGGTAAAAATACAGACAGAACGATGTTTCTAGCTGTATGCAAGTAGCCGTTTTTGGCTTCAAGCAAGCGCTGATCTAAAAACTATGCAGTCTGTATTTTTATTCGAAACGGACCTCTAGATCGCCCCTAGGCCTTTGCGCGGCGCCCCCCCCAAAAGCTAGAATTAAAGGGCCAGTGTATCTTTTTGGAGATCTGCCAATAACTTTAGGAGGTTATCGTGGTAAAGAATTTTGTTAAGGCTCGGCTTGCTTTAAGCCTTGTGTTTACTCTTTGCGTTTCTTCTGTGTGTGCTGAATCCGCCATGGTTGCGGATGTTAATATAACAAAGACGAAGAAGACACAGGCTATGCTTGATGCGATTCAATCAAACGATGAAGCAAAATTGCAGCAGCTTATCACAGATGGGGCTGACGTTAACTATCAATCGATTACCCGTGATGAGACAGGGCGTGTTATTTCTTGTAGTGATCGCCCCCTGCCAATGGCTGTTCGGCGTCGTTTGCTTCGCATGGTCGACCTGCTGATTGCAGCGGGTGCCGATGTTAATGCTGAATGTTATCAGGAAGGCAAAGGGTATAATGAGTCATCCCCTAAAGATTGGGAAGTTATTATTTATAACAACACAATTTTTGATGAAATAGGTTATGGGCCATACAGTTCTGATCGTAAATTAATTATTAAATCATTACTTCGTGCTGGAGCTCAGCCATCGGTTAATGCATTGTGGAAAATCTTGGCTGATTGTGATAGCGTTTTTCTTGGTGAACTTTTAGCAGCAGGACTTGATATTGGCATAGTAAATCAGCCAATAAATGAATATGGCTACACGCTCATACAGATAGCAGCTGAGGATGACAAGGAAAAAATGGTGAACTTCTTGCTCTGTGACTGTAAAGCTGATATTCATACACATTACGGTACAGCGCTGACGCTAGCGGCATATTTTGGTGACGATGCAACGGCCCGTAAGCTAATTCACCAGGAAATTGGTGCTGATGTGCGTAGCGATGCTGTGCTTGTTGATCTGATTGAAGATACATCGTTTACGCCCCGAATAACACAGATGATACGAGTACTTCTTGATGCAGGGGCTAATCCGAATGCCAGAAATGAAGACGGGTTTACTGTTTTGCAGCTATCTCGAGCAGCAGTTGTTTCAAAAATGCTTCTTGCGGCTGGGGCGGATATCAATGCTTGCGACAACATCTATGGTTCAACGGCTCTGATAGGCACTATCCAGTTTAATTATGAACAGAGTAGTGGTGATGATGAGATAGCTAGATTACTTATTGATGCTGGTGCTGACATAACAGTCAAAGATGCAAAAGGGCTGACGGCTCTTGATCACGCTCAAGCTAAACTTAAGTCCAGCTCCATGCCTAAAGACCAAGCAATCTACAGTTCGATTATTGCCATGTTGAAAGCCAAAGAGGCTAAGCTCAAAGCAGAAAAAGCTGAATCTATCGCGAAGCAACAATTATCGCTTATTAAATAGCATCAAAGTAGTAAAACGTATTCATGCTGAAGAAGCATGAATGTAAAATAAAATCCCCTTCTGCTAGGCCACTTTATTGCTCGGTTTAGTACGAGGGGATTTTATTTGTAGCTGTACTATGTTTATTGTAACGGTATTTTTTTAAGCACTACCCGATCCAGCGCCAGCACCAGCTCCACCAGCGCTTGCTACGCTAACACCAGTGCTAGCATGCCACTCTCGGCTTAAAAGATCGATGATGCTATCGTAGTTAGCCTGCATGTCTGGGGCTGCGCTTTCTCGCATTTCTTTAGCCATAAATAAAAGAGTTTTGCCTGCATCCGGCCCCATTGTTAGAGCAGCGTCTTTATTGGCTCCTCGTTCAAGGAGTAGTCGAACAGTTTCTACGTGGCCTTTCATCAATACAGCAAAGTGAAGGGGTGTTGCCTCACTGTGGCCTTTCATCAATACAGCAAAGTGAAGGGGTGTTGCCTCACTATTGTTTCTTTCATTAACATTAGCACCTCTGGCTATGAGCTCATTGATGGCAGCTACGTGCCCACCTTGTGTAGCAAAGTGAAGAGGGGTGTCGCCATCTTGGTTTTGTGGATTGACATTAACACCTGCGGCGGCTAAGAGGGCATTGATCGCAGGTACGTGGCCGTTTTCTGCAGCGAAGTGAAGAGGGGTGTTGCCATACTTGTCTTGTGCATTGACAGTGGCACCTTTTGCTAAGAGGGCATTAAT
>CAMBZK010000087.1 GCA_945872225.1 candidate division TM6 bacterium UASB124 | reverse complement strand
TTTTGATATGATCGCTTACTGAAAGCGTCTTTTCACCCGCATAAATAAGATGAGGAGCCAAACCAGCTGGAGCTAATTGGCCGGCAATAAAGAGCTTTTCTGGCAGTGCGCTGCGCAGCCGTAATGTTTCTTGCTCACGAGCGAATACTGAGTAGCCCAGTGACGCAGAAAAACCTTTCCAATGAGCATCAGCGCCAAGGCCGAGTGTTGCACTTTGCATGGTACCAACACGAACTGAACGCGTTAAAAAGTTAACGCCAGATTCTGCATTGAATTGGTTATTTGCAGCATCAATCATCAGCAAATAGCGGCTCCATGGGCCAGCTGCTTTCAGGTCAAAGGTGCGCATTTCGTGGCCTGGCAGTTGCGCTTGGTACTGCACATAACCTTTAAGATCGACCTTGCAGCACTCGTAGCTCAAGACCTCTTTTTGCAACTGTGCATAAGCGGCCAGCGTGCCGTGGCCATTGTTACCAACGAGTGGTTCAAACAGATATTCGGCAGTACCACGTTGTGATGTTGGCAGCTCGCCACGAACACCAAGGGTTAAAAATGAGAGTGGACGAGCATTTAAGTCGATGCTCAAGTCACCAATGCCTTGCACTTCGAGTGGACGAGAGCTGATTTTTGCATAGTGCTTATTTGGGTTGCTCAGCGCTTCAACAACTGAAAGAGAATAGTGCGGCTGAATATTTTGTGCTGGGAAAGTTACTGCACCAGCACCATCGCTAGTCCTCAATGCTGGGACCGCGCCACGTGTTTCGTAATTATTTACCACTGCTGTTTCTCGCAACTGCATGGTGCTACGCATTTGTGCAACAGGCAAGCCAATGGCCAGCGACCATGGCACGCTGAATAATTTATTGTTGTAGCGCAACTGGGTTGTCGCACTTGTGCGTTCAAAGCTAGGCTTTAAGTTAATTGAGCTCCTGTACGCATTAAACCATTGCGCAGCGGCATCAACAGCAGCAGGAACGCCACCAAGAGCTGTTGAATCAAATGTTGCATCAACTGCGGTCAGGCGTGCTGGCAAATTTGGATTCGTACCCACCACCTGCAGCCAGGTTGCAGAAACGTCGCAAACCAACGGATCAGCCGCATTCGCACCCTTCACCACCAAATTATTCTTACCATTCGGCAAAAAGTACTTGGCAAACGTGTTGTCGCTGGTCGAACCTTGGTACTGCACCATCGAGCCAAAACTAAAGCGCCCTGCATCTTCATCACCCAGCAGTGACCGCGCATCGTCACTCAACATCAACGCCTGCTCAGCCCACGGCAACCGTGGCTGAAAATATGATCTGCCAGTCGCATCGGCAGCATAGGCGGTACTCGCAGCGCCCATGGCCGCAAGCAAAAGTAATAACGATTTCATGCTCATAAAAATTCCTTCGCAGAAAAAAACGCGTTGGTACGGGTTTAACTTACACATAAAGTAACGGTTGTAAGTTTAAAAAAATGACGCGGTAAAATGCACGCTTTTGGAAAAAAAAGAAAAAATTGGTATAGTAGGCCACTTTTGATCCAGCCCAGGCTACAAAATACAGCGATTTAATTTTTCAACAAAGCAACATCAGGTAACAACACATCAACGGCCCGCGCGGCCAAAAACATTCACCCCATGTGCCAATTTTGAGCATAGTTTTTCTCATGGTAAAAACTGGCATGTGTTAATGTTATTACTATAAGGATCATATGAACATTTCTTTTCAGATCATTGCTTACACCCTATTTGCATCGATCGCCATTAACGGCCTTGATGCAAGCGCTAGAAAGGTGCCTGGAAAACATCGTCGCGTCATTGAGGATTCTAGCAGCGATGAAGAAGACCAACTTCCTGCCGCTAAACCTCCTAAAAAAAAGCATGCTCACAAAATCAAGTGCCCGCACTGCAAAAAAACATCGCGTAGCCAAGAAAAAATAGATGCTCACATACGCAAAAAACACGCTCATCGCGTTGCGCCAGCAGCCCCTGCAGTTCAAGCAGATGCCCCAGCGGCACACGATGAATCAGCAGATGATGAAGAAGGTAGAGAGGACGAAGAAGATAACGAAGCGGTTCTAGGTGATGAGGATGAAGAAGCAGCAGAAGGAGAAGAGGATGAAGAGGCCCGAGCAAAGCCGGTATTAAATTTTGCCTGCACTCATGAAGAATGTAAGTTCAAAACAGCAAGGCAAAAATTACTAGACAGGCACGTTAAAAACAGACACAAAGAAAAAAAACTTGCATGCCAATGGGACCTTGGTGAGGGCCGCAAGTGTGAGTTTGCAACCAATTACAGAAAGAGTTTGGAAACCCACCAACGGTTACATACTCGCGAGAAGCCGTTCATTTGCAACATAGATGACTGTGGTGAACGATTTGCAAGCATGAGTCACCTCAATACGCACCAAAAAAAAGGCCTCAAGCATAACCCTGAAAAAGAGCGTCGCAGGGCAAGAGCTGAAGGTGTATACCGTTATACATGCGATAAAGCTGAGTGCCATTATGCAACAGATAGCCAGGCTGATTTTGAGGATCATTCAGATATGCATGCAGGAATAAAAAGACATATCTGCCCAATAGGAGAATGCAACAAAAAGTTCAGCGCTAGGGCTTCGCTGTGGCAACATAAAAAGACCCATTCAAGTGAGCAGTCATTTCAATGTAGTGCTTGCCAAGCAACATTCGCCCAACCAAGCCAAGCCTATGCGCATATAGAAACGTGCATCTCTTTTCTAGAAAAGATTTGTGCAGATGGCATTCCAGCAACTGAAGAAGTTTATAAAAAAGGGATCGTCAAACTGAATCAACCCAAACCAAAGATGATAGTAAGACTCTCATGCGATCAATGCACATTTTTCGTAAAAGGGCCGCCAGCAGCCACTAGGATTCGTTTTGAAAAACATATGGCTACACACTCCGATGACCGACCGTGGCAATGCGGCCATTGTGGCAACACCTTCAAAATACAGAACTCAGCACATACACACTGCAAAGGCGTGCATAAAGGAATGCCCATTTCAATCATCGATCTTCGCCCTGGTGCAGCAGGTGCTGGAGGAGGTGGCGGTGGGGGAGCCAGTGCAGCAGCACCAGCAGATGACGATGCTCATGAGAGCGGCGAAGATGACGCCGGAGAAGGAGGCGGCAGTGCAGGGGACAATGCTCATGATAGCGGCGAAGATGACGGGGAATAACGCATAGACCATTGCATAAAAACAGCTAAAAAGGGGAGCGACTTCGCGCCCCTTTTTTCACCCCAAACCAAGCCCGCTTGGCAAGCTGAACTCAGCGAATGGGGGCGTGACCCAGCCGTCGCTCATCGTGCTACGCACTCGTAGCTATGGCGGGCAGGCAGGGCTCCTTGGGCACTGCAATCCTCTTTCACACAAAAACCCTCGATTCCCTCGACTGATTGAGCTACCAGGCCAGCTGTGGTAGACTGATGGGCCCGTAAAAAAGTGTTTAAAAGGTATTTTTTCAAAGCGGAGAAAAAGCCATGCAACTGATCTGTGTCGATGAACAAAGTTTTAAAGAACTTCGTGCTCGTGGGGGTATTTATGTTGATAAAACAAAGCACATCTACGATATTTTTAAAGATGGAAAGTATTTTTTTATCGCCCGCCCACGCCGCTTTGGCAAATCACTCCTGTGCTCAACGCTAGCTGAACTGTTTGCCAACAACCGCGAGCTTTTTAAAAATACCTGGATCGACCAGAGCGACTGGGAGTGGCAAGAGCACCCGGTCATCCGCCTGGACATGACCAAGGCGGCTGGGGCAGAAGCAACAGCTGCACTCGTTCGCCAGCGCCTGACGGACCTGCTCAATCGCATTGCTAACGAGCACAGCATCGCAATCACCGAAACAGCTGGACCCGTTGGCATGATTCAACAACTTATCTTCGCCCTTTATAAAAAAACGGGCAAAGGCGTGGTCGTCATTATCGATGAGTATGATAAACCACTGCTCGATACGATCGATGACCCAAGTCGTTATCAAAATATTCACAGAGAGCTGGCAGCCGTCTACGGGCAACTCAAGGCCTGCTCGGAGCAATTGCGGTTGGTCTTTTTGACGGGGGTCTTTAAATTTGCACAAACGTCAATCTTTTCTGGCTTGAACAACATCACCGACCTAACGTTTTTGCCATCAGCAGGAACAATACTCGGCTACACCGAGCAAGAGATTAGAACCTATTTTGCAGAGTACTTGGCAGCACTTGCAAAGCTCTACAATCTTTCTGTCGATGAAACAATGAGTAAGCTACAAGTGCAATACAATGGCTACAGCTTTGGCTTTAACCTGGCAACCGAACAACTTGCTCAAAGCGTCTACAATCCTTTTGCCATCAACCACGTTTTTCATCAGCAGCAAATGATCGATCAATGGTTTGTTTCGGGCACGCCAACAGCGCTCATCAAAAAACTCCAAGAAGCTGAATTTGCAGCACTTGACCAAAATAACCTGGTGGTGGAATTTAATACGCTCAAGGCTTCGTGTGAGCCTGATAAAATGACGGCGCTCAGCATGCTTTATTACGCTGGCTATCTGACGGTTAAGAGCTACCATGATGGCGAATTGGTGCTCGATTTTCCCAATGTTGAAGTTGGGCAAGCAATGTCAAAATTGCTGCTGCCACTGATCACAAAAACACCTGAAAGCAACGTGCGCGAAGCAACCAAGGCGCTTAAAAAAGTGCTCGTAAGTGGTGACTTGGCAAAGCTAAGAGACCTACTCAACCACATCTTGGCACAGATACCCTATGGCTTGCACGGGAACAAACCACAAGAGCATTACTACCAAACAGTGTTTCACTTGCTGCTCGCCGCTGCTGGTTTTGTTGTCACCCCCGAAGATATGACTAATCGTGGGCGCATTGACCTGACGGTGATTATGCCACCTGTTGTATATTTATTTGAAC
>CAMBZK010000086.1 GCA_945872225.1 candidate division TM6 bacterium UASB124 | reverse complement strand
GTAAAAAATCGCGGTGTCGTTCTTGATGAACCATCAGTAGTTGCGGTAAAAAGTTCTACCAATGAGGTACTTGCTGCCGGAAATCGAGCAAAGAGTATGCTTGGTAAAACGCCAGAGAGCATTATCGCTTGCCGCCCCATGCGCGACGGCGTGATTGCAAACTTTGAGTTGACCGAGAGCATGTTGCGTTACTTCATGCGTGAAGTGCACAATAACCGCCATACTTTTGTGCGTCCTCGCATGATTATCGGTGTGCCGTCAGGCATTACCCAAGTTGAAAAACGGGCGATTGAAGATTCAGCAAAGCAAGCTGGCGCTCGCGAAGTCTATACCATCATGGAGCCTATGGCTGCCGCAATTGGTGCAGGCCTACCGGTTGAAGAGCCTACAGGTATCATGATTGTTGATATTGGCGGTGGAACTACCGAAGTGGCGATCATATCACTCAAGGATATTGTGTTTTGCAAATCAGTGCGTACCGGTGGTGACGAGATGGATCGTGCCATTGTGCAGTACGTCAAACGTAAATACAACTTGCTGATTGGTGAAAAGACTGCCGAAGATGTAAAAATCAATATTGGTACAGCCTTGCTTGTTCCCGGAGAAGAACGCAAGACAGCTGAAGTCAAAGGTCGTGACTTGATCACTGGTGTGCCAAAAACAATCAGGCTTACGGATGCAGAGGTATTTGAATCACTCACTGAGCCGATTTCAATTATCACTGATGCTGTACGTGCTGCGCTTGAAAATGCACCGCCAGAGCTATCTTCTGATCTTGTTGACCGCGGCATTACGCTTGCTGGTGGCGGATCACAGTTGAAGAACCTTGATGTGCTACTTTCAAAAGAGACTGGCCTTCCGGTTAAAAGCGCAGAAAGTCCACTGTTGTGTGTGGTACTTGGTGCTGGCAAAGTGCTTGAGGAGTTAGACTTCTTTCGCGATGCCTTAATGAAATAAAAAATAATAAAGCAAAAGGACCCTCGAGAAATCGAGGGTCCTTTTTTATGGAAGCAAAGAGAAAACTACCGTGAATATTATTTTTCAAGAAGTATCTAAAGCAGTCGTCCCATCTCCTGATTTTACGTTGGCGCGTAATTTATTTGTACAATATTTTTTAGATCTTTATCAGGGTATGTCGCCAACAACGGTTGGCATTGCAAGCGATATTCCTGTTTACTTGGAAAAAGTATTTGATGGTACAGAGCAAGCGCTGCAAAACAATTCAGCGCTGCGTGCTTTTTTAGCCTACCATGGCGATGACGTAGTTGGCTTTACGGTATTTGGTCCGCTTGAAGACGCTCAGACGATATTGGTTCGTACGCTGCCCATTAATCTAGCATATAAAGACCATGAGCTTACACTTAGAGTAGCGATGATTGAACAAGTGCGCGTTTGCTGCCCCGCTGCCAAGCGTGTAATTATCATGGTGCGCAAAGCAAATGTTCATCATATGAATTTATGCCTTCAACAGGGATGTGTTAAAGACGATATGGTTTTTACTAACTCTGAGTATATTGGCAACACTTACGACTCAATACATTACGATGGCCTCGTTTACACCTTTTAATGAATTTTTGGGAACATCCTCAGGAACGCAGAGAATGGCTAAGAAGAGACCATGCTTGGACCGATTTTCAAGCGAAATGATGTTACATGCAGAGGCAACAATGGCTTTCAGGTTCGCTGGGCAGTATATCTGTAGGGGTGCTGAGCTGTTTTAAAATATCATGAGGAATTGGGGTTTTTGTCTCGTCGCTGCGGCACGACTCATTGTATTCAGTCGCATACTGGAAGACAGGTTTGCCATCAGCACATTCGGCAGATATATCTAGGCGGTAGCACAGTAACTGTTTTAAACAGTTTATTCTGCCATGTTGTGCTGCGATTATAAATGGTGTTTTCATCTGGGAATCGCGGCTGTTTGGGTTTATGCGTGCTATCAGTAATAGTTGAACGATAGGGGCATCGCCACGTTCTGTAGCAATAAATAGTGCTGGGGTTCCATGGTGAACTATATCCTCATAACTAAATCTCTCGTCGTAAATAATGGCTCTCACTGTAGCTGCATCGCCAGATTCGCTTGCTCTGTACAAATTCGCCACATCAGGCGCAGTGCCTTCTTTGTATTCACTGGCTGTTTGTAGCCTGGTGATCATCGCGAACGTAAAAAATAGCATGAGTCGAGGTAGAAGAAATGGCATGGTGTTGCTTCGGTGTTGAGAGATGGTACCTATTTAAAAACGGGATTATTTTAGCATGTATTTTGTTGCATCTCTAATGCAAAGTCATTTACTAAAACGTTCCGCCTGGTCGCGCGCTCAGGGCCTTGTACAAATCATTTGGCATCGTTTTGAACAGGTCAACTACCTTGCTCCAGCGTTCGGTTACAAACGCAACGGCAGGCTTTTCTTGAATCGCTTTATAAATCGAAGCTGTTGCATCATCAAGCGACTCAACCCAATAAGCTTCTGGAAGTTTAGCCAAGACAGCCTCGTATTCTGGACTTACATTAACCCAACCAGGTACTAATTCAGTTACGGCGATTGGTAGATTGAGCTGCATGCAGCGATTATGCTCAGCTTCCAAAAACCGCGTGATGTACGCCTTTGCTGCTGAGTACTCGGGACAATCCGCTCTCGCTTGATAGCCATCAACGGATGAAAAACCAACCAAATGCCCAGCGCTTTGTAGTTCAAAGAAATTGATAGCAGTGCGGGCGATGGCTGAAAAACCGACCACGTCGACGGCTAAAATTGGATTGTTGAAGTCCCATATACGTGTATCGGTATTTGTGTCGTTATAGCCAGTTGCGGCTATCACACATAAATCCATGCCACCTATTGCATTGATCAGTGTGTTTAAATTAGCGGTCGCTTCTTGGGTTTTACTGATGTCCATCTGTTGCACAAAAACATTGGCACCGTAGGAATTTTGCAGCTCTTGCAATGGTGCCAGCCGACGAGCCGCCACACCAACCAGATAGCCTTCATCAAGTAATTTTTTTGCCAGTGCATGGCCCATGCCACTTGAGGCACCGATAATCACAGCACGTTTTTTGCCATCACTGTTTTTGAGTACGGGGAGTGATCGTGTTGGCATAAGTAATTGAGGTGTTTGTGTATGTAGATGTTTGGCGCATATTTCGTGCTCATTAAGCACAACTGCAAGTGACATTAGTAAGCAAGCTACTTTTATTACTTTCATTCCATGCCCCATAAAAAATAGTAATGCTTTTTAAATTACATCGCCTGATTTTAGCCACAAGAAATTTACTAGAGCAATACTCGGGTTCTTTTAAGGGCCCTAGAACAGCATCTCCAGGATTATTCTGATGCCTCAAGAAGCGCGCTTCGCCTAGATCGGTGTTTTCAGTAATGTTTCACCTCGTTACTTTTTTTGGTTTATAAAAGAATTATATTTTCAATTGAGAAATATCGAGCGTGGTCTTGTCGTTGGCAACGAGGCAATTTCTATGCCGAAAAATTTCTCGTCTACAGGGGGTCTTTTTCGATAAAATTATGTAAAGAAATTGCCTCTGTGTGTGTTAATTTATCGATCAGATCATTGATTTGAACAAAATAAAAAATTTGTTTGATAGAACAGAAGTGACCTGGTAGATTAGTGCTCACGCAAAAAACAAATTTGCAACCAGAAAATATTTGCCATTTGTATTGCAGCGACTGAAGTCGATTGCAAATGGTCAATACCCGTCGGGGGGAGATTGGTAAACCACAAGAAAGGATTCACGATGTACGCCGAGATGAACAAAGAAAAAAAGAAGAGTAACGTCATTAAAAAACGCAACGGAACAACACAGGCGTTTGATGAAAATAAGGTCAGAAAGTCTATTGCTCGAGCGGCGATTGGCTTTGAAAAAGATGTTTCTGTTGATCTAATTTTACAAGAATTGCATCGTACAATCTATGATGGCATTTTATCAAAAGACTTTTCTAAGGCCCTGATTTATGCAGCGACGTCATTCATTGAGCTTGACCCTGCATATAACTATGTTGCGGCACGGCTCTTTTTGTATGACACCTATAAAGAGGTGATTGGAAAGGCTGTAAGCGATGGCAATTTAGACAAAGTCTATCGCCAAGCGTTTATTGAGGGCATCAAAAATGGCGTTGCTTTTGAGTTGCTTGATAAAAAAGTCTTAGAACTCTACGACCTTGATGCACTAGCCAAAGCACTCCATCCTGAGCGCGATAATCTTTTTCAATATATAGGCGTACAGACGCTTTATGAACGCTATTTCCTCAAAAATGCAGGATTAGTGATTGAGCTGCCACAAGCATTTTGGATGCGTGTTGCCATGGGATTAGCGCTTAGAGAGGCAAACCCAACCGAGCGCGCGATCGAATTTTATTCAGTGATGTCACAGCAGCATTTTATTCCCTCAACGCCAACGTTGTTTCATGCGGCGACGACCCAGCCACAGCTGAGCTCATGCTATCTAACGTATGTTGATGATGACTTAGATCACATTTTCAAGTGCCTTAAAGACAACGCGAATATGTCAAAGTGGTCTGGCGGGGTTGCTAACTCGTGGACACAACTTCGCGGTACCGGTTCGCTTATTAAAAGTATCAAAATGAGCAGCCAGGGCATTGTACCCTTTTTGAAGTTAGCTAATGACGTTGTAGCTGCTATTTATCGTAGCGGCAGTCGTCGTGGCGCTACGGTGGCATACTTGGAAGTCTGGCATTATGACTTTGAAGATTTTATGGATTTGCGTCGCAATACCGGTGATGAACGCCGTCGTGCGCATGACATGAACACTGCTGCCTGGATCCCAGATTTATTTATGAAGCGTGTTTTGAATGATCAAAAATGGACGCTTTTTTCTCCGGATGAAGTCCGTGATCTGCACGAAATTTATGGCGCTGAATTTGAAGCACGCTATGAA
>CAMBZK010000085.1 GCA_945872225.1 candidate division TM6 bacterium UASB124 | reverse complement strand
AGCCCTTCAAATGTAGTTTTGCAGGGCTCTCTTAATTTTAATATGAGGTACTAGTGGCCAATGGGTATTCTTGTTTCAATAAAAGTTCTAATTTCATGAACAATATTATCTTTATTGCTTACTACGGCATCAGTCATCGCTTTGCGGAGTGTTTCAAGCTGTTCTGGTTTGTAAGCAAAGTTGGTTGTTTTGCAATAATCATCAGCTTCTTTTGGCTCTTTGTGTTTATACACATTGCTGCGTATCCAAGGGATATAAATCACAACAGGAACCGTACGGTCTGTTTCATCTTTAAACACCGTCATGGTACGTGTTTCAATCCCTTCATAATTGATGCGTGGAAACTTAAGCCCTTTACGTAGGGCATATTCCTCAGCTCCGTGCAGCGCAGGGGCATCTTTCACCGTCTGTGATGCATCGCAGACAACAATGATATTTATGCCACGTTCTGGTCTAAGTAACGGTGGGAAGGGCAAATTAAATGCAAGGCCACCATCAACGCACGTGAGTACCGGCTCATCACTTTTTTGTGCGCCTCCTATGCCATAAACAAAGTTGTGTACGATTGCTGGTGAGAATCTTTTTTCATCAATAGATTTATGTTTAGCCATCCAGTCAGCCGTTGCGCTAGGAATGAGTTTTTCGCCAAGATCAAAAATATGCGATGGAATGATATTTGGTAGCTCTTTTTTTGCATCAGCGATAGAGACCGCAAATGCTGATCCAAAGATACCAAGCCCATATCCCATAGTTTGTTCTGGTGCGTTATCTATAGAACTGCCTTTTTCAAAGCGACGACCAAAGCTCCAGGTTGGAATATAATAGCCACCAAGAAAGGGTGATCCAACTTCGTGCGGCGTAAATTCAAGCCACTCATATTTGTTGCCTTTGCACGGTAGGGCTGAGGTAAAAATAGGGAACAGATGTTGCCCTTTTTCTACGCGAGGCGCTAGCTCAGAGAGGCGAAGTTTTTGGCCGCTACTGCCAAGGTCTTTTGCGAGTGTATTAATAATTAACGCACCCCACAGATCAATGCTACTTGTTGGTTGCCCGAAAGCCATTTTAGTTGTGTACATCTTAAAAAGATCGCTTTTATTAAACGATGTTTTTACCAGCGATTTTTGTACTTTCGGAATCAATTGGTCTCTATAGGCTTGCAGCGAAATATTGCGATAAAGCCAGGGAGCCAAAAGCCAGGTGGAGCCAGATAGTGCTGACATATAGGTCGTGGCATCAAGAAGCCCAATCTCTTCTGCCCCCATTAAAAACCCAAGCGTTGCGATCATCGCTCGATACCCACCGCCGCTACAGCAAAAAGCGATACTTGGGCATTCGTTTGGATTCAGGTTGGTCCCGAGCATTTTTTTAAGTGCTTCGTAATTGTGTTTTTTTCGTGCCGCTATGGCTGTTTGTTCTCCCTCTGGTAGCGTTGATCCAGTTCGTACCAGAGCAACTTCATTGCGGTGTGGATAATCGCCTAACGATTTTTTAATGGCATTACTCCAAACCGTCTGTGCTTTATCCATGACCATGTAGGCTGGTGTGTGGTGCAATATTGTAGTCGCTACTTCTTTGCTTTTATTTCTGAATCGATTAAATAGACTCATTGCACCAAGATTTTCAGGCCAGCATTGGCATGCCAATAGCCCAAGCAACACAGCAACATTGATTTGTTTTAGTATCATCCCCATCCCCCCTCAAGTAAAATAAAAATAATCCCCTACATTTGACTATAGGGGAGGGGGTATGGGTAATTCAATCCTTGCTTAGACTTGGCAAAATAACCATTGCCAGCCTGCCGACAATAAAAAAGGCCTACAATTTGTAGGCCTTTTTTATTGTCGGCAAATTGAATCTACAGGACTGCCTTATCTACCTACTATTTCATATCATTCGTGTAGACCAAGTTTTTTTAGCCGCTTTTGGCTTTTCTTGGAGGAGCGTGAACTCAAGTTTGAGCTGCCCATTTTCAAAGCTCATCGCGTACGATTCTTCATCAACATTCTTTGGTAGGGTGTGCTTGATATGCAAGACCCCATTTTCAATGGAGGCTCGAGAGTTTTCTGAGACCTGCTGCGTTACAACGCCGTCCCGCATAATGGTGGTTGATGATTGGGTATAGTAGGCGTATGACTCTTTCTTTCCAGCACTCTTGGTGTTTTCTTCTTTCCCTTCCTCTACAGGTGGGGCCGATTCAATTTCCAACTCCTTTAGTGCCTGTCCAGTAGCGTTTTTAGTCGTATTAATAGCAACTTTCGGGGCTTTTTTTCCGAATGCGCCATTCAGCTTTATTATGACCCCATACGTGCCATTTTCAGTGTAGTGCTGTAGCGTGTAATCCGGCTGCGCTTCTTGAGCTCGATGCATTTTCCCAAGATCTTCTATGCGCTTCATGCTTTGTTGCATATCTTGCATCATACGCTCAGAGGCTTGAAAAAAATCATCAAATATATTTGTGTGGTGCCAACGAGCTTGTAGATTATGTGATGCGCAGAATAGCGCTAACCCAGTTAATAGTGCCTGTTTTTTCATATGAGTTCCTTTCGCATTAGGAAACCACTTAAAAACTACCTGCTTATTATTCTAATAGCATGATTGGATCTTGTAAATGGGGGGACTGTAAAAAAAATAAATGGCCGGTTTTAGCTTGCCAAAGTCAGCGCATCAAAGGCTTTTTTGAGGTCTTGATAGATTTTTTCAAGGTCATTTGAAATGAGCTTCGTTTCCCCAAGGACTTCTAAAAAGGCCGTGTCACCACGCCAGCGTGGCACCGTATGCACATGCAGATGGCTGGGGATGCCGCCGCCACCAGCAGAGCCGAGATTGATCCCAATATTAAATCCCTCGTTGTAGAGGGCTTTTTCGCTTATACAGAGCGCGGTGTTAATTACTTCCATTATTTCACCACGTGCTTCAAGTGAGAGCTCGTGCAGATTTGCTTTGTGCTCGTAGGGCAAAATTAAGAGGTGCCCGGCATTGTAAGGGTAGAAGTTCATCATAACGAAGCAGTGTGTGTAGCGATTTAAAATGAAATATTTCTCATCATTATTTTCGGCGATTTGCTTGCAAAAAACACAGTCAGTAGCGTCTGCGCGTTTTTCAGATTTAGCGCTATCAGCTGCTTTTGTTACATACGCGTTGCGCCAAGGTGCATAAATTCGTTTCATCATAACCCAAAAGTAGTATTAATAACGTTTTCAAATTGTTGTTCACTGGTGCTGCCCGGGATGCGGGCTTGCTCTTTGCCGTTTTTTATAAACAAGAAGGCGGGGACGCTCATTACGCTTTTCCCTTGTAGCCGCTTGATTATCGCATCAAGGTCGCATCGATCATTTTCAATATTTAATTTTAAGAACGAAACGCGTCCAGCGTATTTTTTTGCCAAACGATCAAAAATGGGCGCCATGCGTTGGCATGGTCCACACCAGGTAGCAAAAATATCAAGAACTACGGGTTGGCCGCTGTTCATAATCCGCTGATCAACGTCATTCATAGAAACTATTTCATACACGTCGCCGTCAGCCTTAACGACCTCTTTTTTTACAGGAGCAGCTACTTTGCCTTCTATGATATTTTGAGCGATTTTTAGCCCGTGATGAGCGACATCACGCAAGACGGTGAGGTATTTTATTGCTTGTAGTGCTGCCTTGCAGCCATCGCCAGCTGCGGTGATTGCCTGGACAAACTCGCTATCGCACACATCGCCTACAGCAAAAACGCCAGGAACCATACTTTGTTGATGTTTTCTCAGTACAACAAAACCGCGCTCATCAAGGAGAACCTGTCCAGCGAGAAATTTCGTATTTGGTTTGGATCCAATGGCTAAAAACACGCCGTCAGTTTGGAGTGCTGTTTGCTGGTTAGTGTTCTTGTTTAGGAGGATCGCGTTTGTTACGCCATTTTCATCCCCGTTAATCTGCTGCATTGTGGTATTGTAGCGGACTTCAACGTTGCTTTTTGCTAGCACAGCGTCGCGTGCGATAGTATCTTTTGCCCTGAAGGCGCTACCACGAACAACGATCACCACTTTTTGTGCAATGGCAGCAAGGTATGATGCCTCAACAATGGCTGCGTCACCGCCGCCAACAATAGCTACGGTCTTCCCCTTAAAGAGCGACCCTTCGCAGACAGCACAGTTACTAACGCCCCTTCCCCAAAACAGTTGTTCCCCAGGGATGCCGAGCAGATTTGGTTCGGTACCGGTTGCAATAATAACGCTGGTTGCTTTGATGGTACGGGTTACTGCAGGATCATCGATAGCTGCTGTGGTGATTAAGAATGGTCGCTGAGCAAAGTCGACACTCACCACGCGTTCTTGTACGACTGATGCACCAGCTTCTATGACCTGCTGTTTAATGTTTCTCGTGATATCGACGCCGGCAGCATTGCTGACCCCTGGCCAATTCCGGACCGAGTGTGATTGTGCTAAGGCGCCACCAGGTTTGCTGCCTTCGATAACGATGGTTGGGACTTGGGCTTGCAGGCAGTAGAGCGCTGCGGTTAGGCCACCAACGCCACCACCAAGGATAACGACCGGGCTAGTTGATTCGTCTGATTGTATGGCTTGAAGTGGTGCATTTGGGGTTTCTTCGCTGCGAATGCATGCACCAGTGAAACAGATGGTAACAAGGCTTACTAAAGTAATAAATTGCTTGGCTGAAATAATTTTTTTCATATGGGGCAACTCCGTTTTAATTGATTTGCTCCAGCATACAAAGGCCTTTTTTCAAAAGCAAAATTTATCTAATTAGTGGTGGTTTTTAGGGGCATAGAGAAGTGGGTTTCAAAATTTTAACAGGACTTTTAAAAAGTAGCGAAAGTTTCAACTAGATCAATATATTGATCAATTAGCCACACATTGTTTTTAGACTTTAAAATACCCAAAACAGCCTCCGGCGACCGTTTTTTCTTGAGATATTTTACTTCCTCAAGGGCAAC
>CAMBZK010000084.1 GCA_945872225.1 candidate division TM6 bacterium UASB124 | reverse complement strand
GCGTAATTGGTAAGCTTCCGATAATTTTTTCACCATTAGCTTGCCGAAACAGCGCCAAAATCTCCATGTCATTTTTGCCCTTACTCGCATGGCTTGCAAAATAACGTGATAACGGCCGAAGACTTTTCTTATTGTGAATATAGACAATTGAAGCGATACACCGGTCGTCATTGTCAAAAACAGCAGCAAGTCCTTTATAATACTTGGTAAACGTAGGAAGCATTTCAGCTAGATTTGCATAGAGTAAAACGTCGTTTTCTAGGTGGAAAACATCTTTTTTGTCATGTTGTTGCATGTAGTCATCAAGGTATAAAAAACGCTCTGAAGTAAAAAGCCAAAAATTTTCACGCTGGTCTATTTTTTTGAGTGTAGATTTTTTAATAAATTCTTTGTGCTCGTTTGTTTTAGCTATACTTTCAACAGGGATTAATGTGGTGTTTATGTTGTGATAGTCCACAAAAGTATCTAAGGCTTTTCGATTAGCCAGCAGAACAATCTCGCAGGTAGGGTTGAAGATTCTTGCCTGCAAGAGTGCATCGGTCATGTGTTTTGGCAATGTTGAACCAAGGTGCACGAATACAATTGAATATGCTTGTATAGCACCGCCAACAATTAATGATCCAATAACAAACAATGTTACTATTTGCTTACGCGTAATCATGATTACCCCAATTTTGGGCTTTTAGAATATAGGTATGGCACGATACATAATCAAAGCCATTCTTCGCATGGTAATCTATTTTTTTCTGATCGAACTTAATATTATTCCAGCGCAAAAGACGTATCTTTACCTGCTCAGTGCGAGCAAAAACAAAATTAAAATAGATTTCATATTCGGAGAATGCAGAGCCAAAAATTTCATTTAAGTCAATGCATCGGCAGAATGCCCGCCAGGGCTCTGTCTTATGAACGGATTGAATCATACTGAATAAATCTTCTAAAATTGCTCGCTGAAATAGCATGTGATGGGAGATACCGGAATACGCTGCATATAATTTTTTAAACCCAGGAAGCAAGCGCGCGGCATGGGCAAAATAACATGGTACAAACTCTTTGCCAGGATTGAAAAGAGCCTTGCCAGCTTCATCTATAAAAGAAACTGAGTTTAGAAAAATAGTATCTGCATCGATAGTCAGCACATTTGAAGAGATCCCAGGGATTACAAATGGGGCATACAATTTTAAAAATTGTTGGTAAATCCAACCAATACGCGTGTCTTTTACCATTAAATAATTGTTAGCAAGCGTTTTATTACCATTAAAGATTTCTAAAGAAACACTCGCTTTATTGAATGGAAAGGCTGCTTCATCAAACCATTCAGCGTTATTGGTAAGTCTTGTAGCTGAAACAACAATAACGCGACGTATGTTTTCAACATTGAGCCTGGCACCGTTAATAGCGAGATCTAATGTACGGCTATCCTTTGGGTGACAGATAAAAACTACATCAATAGGATCAGCAGGCAGCGTGTCATACGTTTTTTCATGCTGTACAACATTGTGAATTATCTCTCTGGCTGGTTGATGCTGATGGAAAGAAACTATGTCTTGCCACGGTGATGGCTCATCGCCGCAAGCATACTCTGCTTTTGTGGCTGCGCCATTGGTCACTATTATTAGACTGAAAAAGATAGTGCTATGCAACAAGCGTCCTGATTTCATTGTCGGCCCCCTTTTGAAATTGCAACTTAATACAAGCCTGCCATACAACCAGTGGTTTTTTTAAGCAACCATACTTTTTGTCTAAAATACTGCCAGCATCGTAAGCTTTCTATGCATCAGACTTGATTAAAAACGCAGCCCCCGGCATACAAACCTAACAGCCTCTGAGCCAATACATGGATTCCTTCCGAAGCATTAATCAGAAATGCATTAAAATTCAGTATTTTTAGTAATGTCATAAGCACACCACCTTCACTAAAACAATGATTCAATCAATAGAATTCATTTACTCACCACTATGTTGTTGCTTTTTAAAACTATATTTTTGTAATTTGCATGAACATATTTTTGTCAAAAAAATGGCTACTTTCCACATAAAATAGGGCTCAACTTATGAAACAATATGGACGCATCATTGGACTAATGTTATGCACATTAATCGCAGCCCCAGCAATTTTTAGTAAGCAATGCAATCTCAAATCAAAAAAACAATGCTCTCTAAAACAACCACCGCCAGCAACAAAAGAGTCTAAGCAGCGTTATACAACAGCAGACTTAATCGCCCACGTAAAGACACGTGAAGATAAACGTTTTGTATTCATTGTGCCTGGATATAACAATGAGAATTGGGTTGAGCGTACGCTTGTTTCAATTTTCACTCAAAATTATACGAACTACCATGTCATCTGTATTGATGACGCTTCAACTGATAATGCTGTCAGTCGTATAAAAGCATGCGTAGCTGAGCATAAAATGGCTGATAAAGTAACCTTAATCGAAAACAAAATACGCCAAGGGATGATGGCAAACCGTTACGAGGCTGTCTACCAGTGTAAAGACGAAGATATTTGCGTACTGCTCGATGGCGATGACTGGCTTTTCCCTGACCCCGAGATTCTATCGTTCTACAACAAAATTTATAGTGATCAAACAGTATGGACAACCTATGGACAATATGTCGAATACCCATCAGGCAAGATAGGTTTTGCAGCAGAATATAACTATATAATTGTCCGTAAAAACGAATTTAGAAAACATAATTTTAAAGCCATGCATCTAAGAACCTTTTACAGCTGGCTATTCAAACTTATTAAACCAGAAACATTCTTGTACAAAGGCACATACCTTCGCGTTAATACTGACTGGGCCATCATGTACCCAATCCTAGAAATGGCTAGCGTCCACACTGCTTTCATCTCAAAAGTAACCTGTGTATACAACATGGGAAACCCACTGAGCGGCTTTAAGAAAAAGAATAACTCACAATTTCTTGAAGTGGCTGCATGGATAAAAGCGCAACCACCGTATAAAGCTCTCGCTGAAAAACCAGAACTCCCCTTAAAAATAAATAATTATCGCGAGATGAAAACTAATAAATACATTGGCGTGAATGGGTAAAACAATGAAAACATGTATTCAAATTATACGTACCTTAATAGTAATTACTTGTCTCGGCATAGCTCAATCAAATGCCAGCGCACTTAATCAAACAACAGAAAAAGCTGATATGATCGTATTTTCATGCAACCGACCTCTTCAGCTTTTTGCTTTCTTAGAATCAACAGAAGCCTATATAAAAAATGTTGGCGACATTTTTATACTTTATCTTTCTAGTAATGAAGAATATGAAACCGCTTATAAAATCGTAAAAAAGCGTTTTAAAAAAGTCACCTTTATCAGGCAAGATACCGCAACCGCTCATCAAAATTTCAAACCCCATTTATGCGATATCGTTGAAAATAAGTTAAAAAATGATCATGTCATTTTTGGTGTTGATGACATTGTTGTCTGTGATGATATTGATTTAGATGATTGTGTTAAGCACTTAAAGAATAACCATAACACAGCAGGTTTTTACTTGCGCTTAGGGCGAAATATCACAAAAAATTATATGCGAAATGATGAAAAAGTTCCTTTGCCATCATTCAAAAAAGTAGGCTCTAATGCTTTGCTGTGGCAATTTAAGGGAGCTAAGCTTCCATGGAGCTACCCTCATAGTGTTGATATGACGATCTACAAACGGTCATATGTATTGCCTTCATTAAAATCGCTGGACTACAAAGCGCCAAACACCCTTGAAGGACGATGGGACAATGTGCAAAAGGGACGCCCGGCGTATGGGCTTTGCTATGAGCATTCAAAGATAGTTAACCTTCCACTTAACCTTGCGCAAAAAGAATATAAAAATCCGCATACCGGATTGTTATCGGTAGAAACACTGTTAAGTTTGTTTCAAGCTGGCTTAAAAATGGATATCAACGATTTGCACAACATTAACAACAACAGCCCACACATGCATTATGTGCCATCATTTGTGCCTAATAATTAGAGCAATAAACTGGCAAGGGTCGATACATGCTTTATGCCCATTTCATAGTGCTGTTGTTACTATTTTTACAGCCAATAACAGCTGAAGCAAAAGGCCTCAGCTGTAGTCAAACAAATCAAAAGCACATCTTAATTTTATGCTTAACCAATAATAAAGGTGGTATTCGGTCACATTGCTTTAGTTTGTACACCATGCTCAAAAAACTTGGCCTCAAACCCATCATGGTTATCAGGAGCGATGCCTATTTTACATGTGAATTTGCAAAAAAAATAAAGGCTCAGTGCGCCATTTACACGCCACCTGCAGGTGAAGTAGAAGCGCTGGATAGAATGAGCAACAGCAAGCATTTTTTACATTTCATGGAAGGGACTTGCAAAAAATACAATGCCAATTTTATCCATGCAAATTTCCCCTGGGAGCTGAGAGGACTGAATGAGCTAAAAAAAACTGTCCCCGTAAAAGTTATTTACACTATCCACGACGATAACCACAGCTGGCGAAAAAATCTTGATCTATGCGATGCGGTAACCTGTGTCAGTATCATCGTGACAAAGGCATTAAAAGCATCATGTGCAGATGCCCGTATCCCCTTATTTTTTTCAGCCCCGGTCTTTGATGAAAAGCCATACCGCCAGTCTCGATCATCAGAATCAGCCAATAATTTTTTCAAAAAACAGTTCAATATCGATCTTCAAAATAGATTTGTGTGTACCATTGTTGGCAATTTTTATGCAAAAAAAAATCAACAGGTCGCCATCCAGGCCTTTGATTTATTAGCCAAGCAATATAAGGCCCCCGTATGCCTCCTGCTTGCAGGCTATGGTAAATGTCAAAAAAAATGCCGGGGCTTAATCAAAACATTAGGCTTAGAAAAACAGGTATACATGCTGGGCTATGTTAATGACGTCAAATCGCTTATTTACCATAGCGACATTGTTCTGAGCACCAG
>CAMBZK010000083.1 GCA_945872225.1 candidate division TM6 bacterium UASB124 | reverse complement strand
AAAAAGCGACTGTGGAAGGTGTCCTTGGATTCCTGCGGGCGGAGGTTGATCTTGCAAGAATTGGTATTGATGCTCAAACTAATGCCAATTTGACTACTGCGGTGACTGCGGTCAATACCGCCTTGGGTGGATTTACTCCTACCAACGCGCTTAAAAAAGTTGAGGCTGCGAGGGATGCTGTTCATGTTGGGGCTGCTAACTTGTATGCTGCGGTGGATGCAGTGAATAGGGTTTTTACTGATATCGATGGCGCTGATCTGCATGCAAAAGCGACGACTGCCCTTGCAGGTAAAGCAGAGTTGCAGGCAAAGGTTGGCTTGCAGGTAACAAGACTTAACGGAGCGACAGATCGCAAATTAAAAAATGCTGTTAATGCTGTGAAAGCAGAGGCAACGTCGGCCTGTACAAAGCTTGGGGTTACTTGGCCAGCCGCTCCGAATGATTCTGTGGTTGCGATTCAAAGGGCAGCATTGGGTGAAATTGATCAGGTCATAGCGCTGCCGCTTGTTACTGATAGAGCGGGCCCTACGTTGCGTGAAAAAATTCTCCAAGGGCTAGCTGATATAGCTCCTGTTTTGGCACAAGCGCAAGCTGATTTAGCAAGAGTGAGGGGTGAGCGAGATGCATTACAAGCTGCGTTAGTACCACTGCAAGAGCAAGTGACAACGATTCGAACTATCACACAAGAGCGAGATGATGCACAGACAGCCTTAGGGCGCGCGACAGGTGAAAGAGATTTGTTCCAAAGAAAAATTAATGCGTTGAGAACTGCAATTGACACAATTCAGGAAGGAAAATTAACGAAAACAAAGCGTGATGAAGCAGTAGCAGGACTCACAGCAGCGCTTGCTACTGTCTAGTATAATTAGCGATGTAACAATTCTTAAACGTACAAAGGGGTCCGCGAGGGCCCCTTTCTTTTTTCAACCTTCCTCCTACGCTCAGGTAGCTACGGAGGACAGGTCGCCAAGACTTCAGCGCGACACGATGGCGTGACAGGTCCGTTTCCGCCCAGACGTGACCCAGCCGTCGCTCATCGTGCTACGCACTCGTAGCTATGGCGGGCAGGCAAGACTTCCGCTAAAGCTTCAGCGTGACAGGTCCGCTTTCGCTAAAGCTACAGCGTGACGGTGAAAAATTACCACGACGGCGAATTAGTGCTTGATTTTCCCAATGTCGAAGTTGGGCAAGCAATGTCAACATTGCTGCTGCTACTGATCACACAAACAGCTGAAGGCAACCTGCGCGAAGCAACCACTATCTAAGCAGTGCAAAACAGACTATAATTTTTTCAGCTCGTCGACAGAAATGCCTGTTATGTTTGCTACTTTTTCAATGGGAAGATGTTCGAGCATATTTTTTGCCAGGGCAATCATAGCCTCTCGTTTCCCTTCTGCCCGGCCTTCTGCACGGCCTTCTTGACGGCCTTCTGCACGGCCTTCTTGGCGACCTTCTTGGCGACCTTCTTCTCGGCCTTCTTCTCGCATTATGCGTAGTTGCGTGCGTTTAATATTTTCTTCATTCCGTCGGTCTTCGACTGCTTGGTCATACAGTCTGAGCTCTGTCCTGTTCATGGTGCCCTGATTGAGGAGTTCTAGGGCGTCATGGAGCTCTGCGGTGGTGTCAAATGCCTGTGGGATGCAGTCAAGGCTTGCGGCATACTTCAAGAGATAAATCCACTTGTCAGCGATGGTTTCGAGCTGCGCGAGGGTCTTGGTAAATTTTTTCAACTCGATGAAGGTGTACGATATTTGCTTCATCGCAAGGCGGTTGCTTTTTAGGTGCACCGTGCCGAATGAGTTGATACAATCTGGCTCTGGAAATAAATTAAAGCTCAAAACGCCAATGAAAATGACCGGGACAATCTCGGTGTAGAGTGCTCCAGACTCGAGCTGCCGTGAGATGGCAAGTGCGGCATAGTATTGGCTGCGCTGAAGATAGTTGTCCTGATTTTCAACTTGAACTTCGATAATAAATTGCCTGCCCATCTGGTCAGTGCAGCGCACGTCAACAACGCTTCGCTTTAAGTACATCGTTGCTTGCTGGTTGTACGGGTCCGTAATGATTACCGACTGAATTTTTTCCCCCTCAGGCAGATCGAGAATGCTGTTCAAAAAGCTCATGGTGATTGATGATTTTGCCTGGTTGCCAAAAACACGCTTGAAAGCTAGGTCTATTGTCAGATCAAGAAATTTCATATGACGGCTCCTTCTGGGTATCAAAAACTATTTCCCGCCCCAGTTTACCATGGCTGGTCATAAGCGACAACCAAGCCGATGAGGATAGCAATTTTTTGCCTGCAACTGTTCAATTTTGCCCACAGGCAAGGCAACGCGGTGTGAACATGCCCAGGCAGTTGCTTGTGTGCAAATTTCATTTGGCTTGATTCTTGAATCTGGTATTCTTGCCGTTTTGAGCATAATCTTTCTTTATGGCTGTGCTGTTTTGTGTCTGGTTGACCCAAGAAAAAATAAGGGGTTTTTACATGAATATTATTGTGCATATTGTTTTGGGTGCTGTGCTACTTGCGGCTACTGGCGAGCCTCTTTTTCCTACAAAGGCAGGCTTATTGCCCGTAAAAAGAGAGCAAGCGAGCGATGGTAACCCTACCTTTGATCCTGCTAAGCCATTTGTTTGTCCGTGGCAAGAGGCTGGCATACCCTGTGCACACCGGGCAAGTACTTGCGATCTTATTCGTCGTCATTACCGCTCCAAACACTCCGGTGAGCGGCCTTTTAAGTGTGGGTACTGCGAGCAGGTCTTTACGGTTTCATGGTGTTGTGCTGAGCACGAGCGACGTCATACGGGCGAAAAGCCATATAAATGTGATTGGTGTGATAAATCTTTTGTGAAGCGTGGATTGCTCGTAAAGCATGTGCTTACTCATACTGGAGAAAAGCCATATACGTGTACGCTTTGTGGTTTTACCTGCAGCCAACAACCTAATGTCTTGGCTCATATGAAACGCGTGCATCCTGATGATGAGCCAGGGTTTATCTACACTCCTCCTGTCCTACGGCCGGCACCATTGGCTGCATGCAGAACGAAAGCGGCTAAAGCTGCAAAAGCTGCGGCACAGCAACTGGTAATGAGCGAAAAAGGCTCTTCAAATGGTGATGAAGCGTCTTGCCAAGAAGATGAAGCATTAATGCCGGCTGCTTTGCGTCGCGGAACATCGTTTCGTCCCGCAAAAAATAGTCCGCAACAACCAGCCGTTGTGACCAATCCAGCAACTGCTCAAACGAGCGCTTGTGTGACTGGTCATGAGGATTGGGATCCGTTTAATATTCAGTAGCATTTTTAGGCAGAAACAAAGGGGCGTTTATAAAACCGCCCAAAAAACTTCTGAGCTGCGATCCTGTCCCATCGACCAATTAATGGTTAAAAAATACCCCACATCGACCATAGTTAGGCTGTTTTTAGGGGTTATTGCAAGCAACGAGCGACTTATACCCTAACCACTTGTTATTATTGACAAATAGAAAACTATTCTATTATCCTTGATTGTAGGAAATCAAAATAATACCAAATGGAGAAAGGTTATAATTATGGTTACTCGTAAAAAACTAATGCAACTTGCTTTGGCAGGTGTTTTACTGCTTGTTGGGGGCACAAGTTCTGTGAATGGTGGTTCTCTTGAACAACAATTCACCTATGCTATTAAAAATGGTAATGAGGAGGTAATGGATGAATTAATCCCACATTTCAAGCTTGATATAAATAAAAACAAGGGGGATGCCCTCTATCTGGCTTTGTGTTATGGGAATCAAGGGATTGTAAGAAAGCTATTATCTTCTGGTGCAACCGTTTATAAGCGCCATAGGATGCTTGCAAAAATCATCCAGAATGGGCTGCATAGTGGCGAAGATCTTGAGATAGATGAAAATGAAGCAGCTAGTAGAAAAGCCGCTTGTCGCCTTATTTTGCATAGTTGCAAAATAAAGATAGCTCCTAAAAAGCGCTATGCGCGCCGCTTATTTAGAAAAAAAATCTCTAGCTAAGGCGACTACTTGGTAATTAATATATTTTTATCACTTAGCACAAAGTAAGGCCATAGGGTTTTGTGCAAGATTGTGTCATAAAAAGCGCAAAGCGTTAATTTCCAGGACCTCTTTTGAAACCATATTTTTGTTTGGCTTGCGTTGTTTTAATCCGCTCACCCTGCCGCCGTCGCCCTACGTGGCTATGGCGCCCAGGGAGCTTGCCTGTCCGCCGAAGCTATAAAAAGCGTAGGCTGGATCGAATGGGCGCCGGCCCAGCGGGCCAAGAAAGAGCGGTACAGGATTTTGTTTAGCTCCCGTTTTTTCTCGTCCTAATGGACTCCCGTCTTCGCCAAGGCTACGACGAGGCAGGTCGGCCAACAGGGCTCCTTGGCACGCCATAGTTTTAGCGACGGCGGCAGGCTGAGCGGGTAAGTATATTTAAGCTGTTAGTGTAGTTTCAAAAAAGGTCTAACGAAGCAAAACTGCGTCACCGTTCTCTCCAATAGCTGCAGCAATGGCATACAATGGGTACGAGTGAATGTTCTGGTGAATTGAATAATTATTAGTCGAAAACCGTAAGCCAAAAGGGCTTGCTGGGTGCGTCTCAAGAAACAGCTGCATACTTTTTAAGGTTCTACCGTTGCCGCTTTTAACTTCAATAGGAATAACCGCACCATCTTTTTGTATGAGGTAATCGACTTCTGCTTGGCTTGATGGCGTTTCTCGGTGCCAATAAAAAAGGTCTTTTTTACGGTGCGGATTGCCGTAGGCCAGTAGCTCTTGCCCGACAAAGGCTTCCATGAGTGAGCCTTTGTTGATAAAACTTTTTTCTGTTGCAATGAACCACTCGCTCAGATCAAGGCCTAAAAGCGCTTGGCTGATGCCAACATCAAGGGCTATCACCTTGTGGTCTTTAACGTCAATTTGTGCGCCAAGCGGTACCCCTTGTCCTGCTGAGTGATACACCTTGTGGACGACGCCAGCAGTAGCCAAAAGATCTACA
>CAMBZK010000082.1 GCA_945872225.1 candidate division TM6 bacterium UASB124 | reverse complement strand
AGAGTGGCTGGTCTGTGGTGACATTTCCTATGCATCCTCTGAGGCGGTCATCTGGGGTTTTGAGTGAAACAAAAACACCGGGAGTTACTTCTAGTGACGGGGTAATTATTGGGTGCTGCAAGCGCTCTTCAACGTCTTGGTCTTGCAGGTGTTTTTCTATGGCGGTGCGGGCACTCGTTAAGAGGATTTTTTTCTCGTATGCATTAAGGGATATGGCTTCTGGATCAGCGTGCTGGGTTTTATGGTAAACCATGCTGGCATAGCTTACTGATTGCTCAGATTGTTTATCGCTAGCCACATTGAACAGTCCTTCTAGCTTGATATCATCGCTGACATTGTTGCGAGCGGCCATAATCTGTGCAGACGTGTAATAACAGGCTAGCTCTGCATGGATGTTGTCATGGGCTTGCCCAGAAAGGAGTGCTAATAAAATTCTTAGGGGCTCTTGCCCGCAAATAGTAGCTTTGGTTGTTGATAAAATATCATGAAAAGCATCAAGAGATGGAATGCTCAGCGCTTGCAGTGCGAACGAATCAAGTTGGCGAATGTTGAGCTGAATGTTTTTCATAAATGGTTGAAAATCATAGGTATGGCCGTAGTGGGTAAAATCACTACTGACAACAATGAGTGTTTGGTCATCGATGATTTGTTGGAGCGCGTGAGCAATGTTAAACACTTGCTGTTGGGTTAAATGGCCTAAAACAAGCGGAACAATGCTGAACTTAGCAACAGTGTGCTGGAGCATTGGGAGTTGCATTTCTACGCCATGTTCTTGTAGGTGTACCTCGCCGTTAAGGTTAAACGGTGGGGCTTTAGAAAGTTTTTTTACTGCCTCTATGTCGACGGGGATATCACCTAGTGGGGTGCGATATACATTGCAAACGGGGAGTGCTGCTCCTTGATAAAACATAGTGTGGCATGGTGCCAAAATAATAACCCTCTTGATCCAGCTGTTTTTCCTATCGCCAAAACCAAAGCGTGGTGCTGTTGGCTGTAGTAATGCCTGGTAGCCTGTTGCGGCACAAAGGCCTGAATAGTAATAAGCAGCGTGTGGGACTACTAGTGCAAAAGCATGACCGGTACTGTTTTCAGCAAGCGGAAAATTGGTTTCAGCAAGGGAAAAATAATTGCTGAGTTCATTAGTTAGCTTGGTAGCATCACGCGAATGCCACTGCTCTGATAAAAGTGATGTGTGCAGCATTTCTTTAGGGGGTTTTGCGGTTGTTTTACTGCAAGCAGGCGTTAAAAACAATGCCAGATGAAATAAAAAATAAAGTAAGCGCAACATAAGTCTTTTCCTCATTGGCAAAAAAATAGTATCGCGTAGAATAGTGGCGTTAATTTGTAGTGTTTAGATTACTGTAGGGAGCAATGTATGTACATAAAAAATCTTCTCTTAGGCCTTGTTCTTTTGGCAGGTCAAACGGCTAGCGCAAACATTATGCAGACGCCGTTTATCAACGTGGTGCACGACCATGTTAAATCGCAAGACACTCTCATGGTTTTTGATTTAGACCAGACGGTATTTGAAGTTCCTGGTACATATGTTAATGATTTTTGGTTTGCCAATATGCTCAACCACGCTCGAGCGCTTGGGTATGATGATGATGGTGCGCTACGTGCGGTGGTGCCGCTGTATGAAAAACGTATGGCTGAAGCCCCAGCAGTTGCGCCAGTAGAGGTTGATACCATTGGTGTTATTCGCACATTGCAAGAAAAAGGGATCCCGGTAGTGGCGCTTACAGCTCGGGGGCAAAACTTGGCTTCAAGTACTATCCAGCAGCTCAACTCAATTGGTATTGATTTTTCAAAAACAAGTATCACGCCTTATAATATTTCATTTTCGCTTAAAGCACCTGCGGTACTGCGTAATGGGGTGATGTTTTGTGCATCAAATAGCAAGGGTGAAGCGCTAAAAGCATTACTGAATGCAACAGCCTATACGCCAAAAAAGATTGTTTTTGTTGATGATAACGAAAAACATGTACAAGCCGTGATGAAAGCGGTAACCGATTTGAATATGGAATTTGTGGGGATTCGGTACTCTCATCTTGATGAAAAAGTGAAACAATTTGTATTGGATGATGCAAGTAAATCTCTGGTAGCGCCTCCAGCACAAAAAATTATTGTAGAGCATGACTCTGTTGAGGCAATAAAAGATTACCTGGTCGATAATACCATTGTGCTGTTCGATGTAGATGATACGTTAATGTACTTGGATAACGAGACAGGCTTTGGCGGTAATAAATGGATAAACCAAATGATGGTTCAAGGTCAGGGTGCGTATGGCTGTACGCGTGAAGATCTTGAAGCCTGGGTAGCCCCAATGTACTTTGATGCACAGCATAAGCTTCCCTACAAAGCAGTTGAAGAAACAACCGCTACGCTGATTAAAGACTTGCAGGCTACGGGAGTTCCGGTAATGGGGCTTACCGCTCGTCGCTTAGAACTTATTGAAATTACCAACAAATGGCTTCTTAATTTGGGGATTGACCTTTCACTAACAGCTCCCGCCAGAGAGCCTATGTCATTTTCTATCAATCATCCGAATGTATTTGTAAAAGGGGTATTGTTTTGTGGTGGGTCTCAAGAGAGTGGCGGCAAGCGTGTTCATGCTAAAGATAAAGCAATTAAAGCATTTTTTAAGCACTTAAATCTTAAGCCAGCTCGCGTGATTGTTGTTGATGACCAAAAGCATTATTTAGAGCCTATTGTGAGCGCTATTGTTAGCCTGGGTATTGATTGTGTTGGTATTCGTTACAGCCGTAGTGATGAGCGTATGAGCTCTTTTTCTCTGGACGACGATAGCAAAGCCCTTTTGGCAAAGTTTGCACAGGAAAAAGCTCAGCAAAAATAGCTGAGTCTTGCAGTTAGCTTCCCCCAGCCGGTATATTCTTTATCATAACCGGCTGGGGGGCCTCATGAAAATAAAAATCTTATTGGCACTCGTGTGCAGTGCTTCATGCGCGATCAATAGCGCTGGTATGCAGGGCATAACCGTAATCGATACGGCTGAACGCGAAGCAAGGTTCTATGAACCGGTGTTTTCTAGTATTGCGCAGCTTGGTTACAAAATTACCTATCATTCTCTTGATCGTGTTTTAGATCTGCCGCTTGACCAGCTTGGCTTAGCCCGCTGTAAGGCGGCTTTTTTTATTTTAGGGCAGGAGTTTTTGGGGGCAATGGGCAAGTCGCACGTGTGTGTTAAAGTCTTGCAGGCATTACATAAAGCTGCTCAAAAGCCAGGCATGCTTGTTGGACTCATATTTCCCTCATTGCGTGCGCCAGAGGGCGTTAATATGATTAGGCTCTTAGCCCCTGTTTTTTCTCAACTTGGCCTTAACGTGCCAGCAGGGCAATTGCCTTATCCTTTTACAGCAACGACAGGAGAGCTTGATGCCGTGGCTCAGCAAGAAGTTGATTTAAAAACATTTTTGTACCTGGCAAATGTATTTTTGAGTACCCCTCTTGAGTCGCGCCCTCGTGATTTTGACACAACGCTCAATGGGCCGCTTGCGGGGATAGAGCTTGATGTTGATCAGATGCAGGCAGTGCTTGCGCTTAAAGGTACCAGTTTATCATTATTGCCGCGACAGGCTTACTGCTCCCCAATAGTCAAAAAAACATTGCCCTATGGGTTGCATTGGTATAATCAAGCCCGCAAAAATCATGTTTTTATTACAACCTCTACAGTCCTTTCATTTGCTGGTATCACAGAAAATTATCACGTTACGCCTATTGATATTGGTTTGCGACTAGAAATGTTGCAACAAGTTCACCGCATGATGTTTGAAGTACTTTCGCTTGCCGAGGCGCCAGATGTGCCAGAAACAAAAAAAATTGGGATCGCGCTTGATCATTTAGTGGCACCACCGCCATCGCGCGTAGCAACTGATATTGTGTTTGCTCGACCGGCACGAAGCCAAATGGACAAGCGAAAAATTGCCTGGATGGACCTTGATATTTTTGCGCCATGCGATCAAAAAGAGATCGAAGCGAATCCGACTGTTGTTATCGAGCGTGAGCAAGACCGGCGAAGCTTGGTAAAAAATATGATTTCTGCTGGTTTGGATTGCCTTTGGATTACGGCGAATCCTCACGAATATTTGAGCCCCATTGGTCGCTATGCAACACCTGAAAAAAAAGAGCGCTATATGGCTATGTTGCAGACATTTTCACAATGCTTGGTTGATGGGTACACTGCCGCTGGGTTACCGTTGCCGAATGTGTATATTGGTTTTGAAATTACTAATAACTTACGTGCGCCGCATCTACCAATACGCTATGCAATGGATTTATATGAAAATGCGTATGAAGACCTACCGGTGCCAATCGATCAGCATTTTTGGCAACAAGAAGTTACTGATCCCTTTGCACAATTGGTAAGGCTTTGGCAAGACGTTGCATTGTCACATGGGGTGCCACTTGCTGGGGTAGTCCTTGATCTAGAAATGTATTTGCGTAAAAAATCACCTTCATTTACCTCAATGATGACATTTGATGGCTTTTCATTCCAGCGCTTTGTTCGGCAACAGCGCTTGCCTTGGGGTAGCGCCGTTGCGATACGTGACCGGCCACTGCTTTTAATGAATAACAAAAAAGTTGCTGCGTACTATGCATTTCTTGAGCGGGAGGCGGAAAAAATAGGAACTTTCCTGAAGGCATCATTCGAGCGAGTTCTGCCAGCCTGCACCATTATGTGCTACAAGCCAAACATTAATATTTCATGGTTTTATAAAGGCTTGGTTAAAGGTTTAACGGGGGCTTCACCTGCTAAAGGGCAAGCAACGAGTAATCCGCTTAAGCCAGTACAGCTACTCACTTTTAATAGCGAATTTTTAGCCCATAAAGATTGGTTTGACGAGCAAGGCTTGCCGGTGACGCATTCATGTGTGTTGATGCTTTCAAAAATCCGTCGCCAAGAAGATTTTGATTGGGTTTCACAGCTTTTAATGCGTCATGGGTCGATTTGGCTTAATAAATTTTCACGGACAGTTGTTCGTTTGCCGGTAAACGAAAACGATCGATGGACTGATATTGAACGGTTAAGCGCTACGCCTGATGTTTGCCGCGGGTTTTTTGAAGGGTTGCGCGTGCAGTAGTGGAGTCTTTTAGTAGATTGGGTGTTGCGATGGTTAATATGAGT
>CAMBZK010000081.1 GCA_945872225.1 candidate division TM6 bacterium UASB124 | reverse complement strand
GGTGATAAACACCGTGATGCTGCCACTATTTAAACAGGCCAAACCCAGCGAAGCGATTGTCGCTGGCACCAGCGCCATCATTGAACGCTTAGAGCAAGGGCCAAGCGCCCCAGGGCTTTTGTCGCTTGGGTTGTTCTTTTATTTGCTCTTACTTGCGATGCTTCTCGTCATCGTTATTGCCTATTTTGCCATACGTAAAGCGTGGCGAAATGACACAACCTACGGGGTACCACCAGTTGAGCAAGGGCCGGGAAAAAAGAGCTGGTTTTATAGATCCCCATACTATACAACAACACGATCACACACCAGCACTTCAAGCTACCGCTCCTTTGGCGGCGGTCACTCATCTGGCGGTGGCGCAAGCGGTCGCTGGTAAGTTAACTAATTAGCAAAAAAACAAAGAGCGGGCGCTTTGACCATAAACAGCCAAAGCGCCCGCTCTTATAAATTAATAGCTCAATAGAATCAGCTTAGTTGCTGTTTTTAGCGACCAAACCTCAAAGCATTTACTAGCTTAGCCAAAAGCGGCTCTTCAGAAGCACTAGCATCATCAGCCGCTGTAGCCACAGCGAAGCAAGCTTCGCCGTCAGGCCAACAAATAGGACACTCACACAAAGCACCCGTCAGTTCGGCTAAAAAATGCATTTCCACATGAATTGCCGAAACATGCGTTGCTTCTAGCGACAGAGGCTGTGCTACGAAAGAGCCTGTCTTTTTTCCCTTTTTTGGATACAAATGAGGGTACTCAGCACGTAGAGACGCTGCTGTTGTTTCGCTAACCCTATCAGTAAGTTCTATCGCTTGGCGAATTGCAGCTTCAGATACTGCTGCTTGTTCAGCAGCCAGTCTAGCGGCTTCAGCTCTCATTCTCGCTCTGTTTGTTGTTCTTCTGGCTCGTGCATTGCTTACAGGACCACCTACTGCAAAACCGATTGTACCAGCAATAAGCACATCACCGCAAACAGATAAGGCCAACAGGGCTCCAAATAATAATTTTTTCATAATAAACATCCATATGAAATAAAAACAGTATAAATAGTTATCTAATTATATTTTACAATCATATATTAAAATGTCAGATTGTAAAGATTTGTTAAAAAATGGGCTTTTTGAGCAAAAACAAGGGTATGAAAAAGCACAGTTGCTATTTTACTGCCATTTTTAAACGTGCTAGACTTGCCGCAAAGTAACATCCCGTGGTTCCTAACTGCTTGAAAGAAATCGCCCATGGACTCGTTTGAAATACGTCAACGTTATCTTGAATATTTTGCTCGCAATGGGCACACCATTGCCACCAGCTCATCCCTGATCCCGGCCGAAGATCCAACCCTCCTTTTTGCCAATGCCGGCATGAACCAGTTCAAAGACTGCTTTTTGGGCAAAGAAAAGCGCTCTTACACACGCGCCACGACGTCGCAAAAATGCGTACGCGCTGGAGGAAAACACAACGACCTTGATGCGGTTGGTTTTACTGAACGCCACCTGACGTTTTTTGAGATGCTTGGCAATTTCTCTTTCGGTGACTACTTCAAAGAAGAGGCCATTGGGTTTGCTTGGGAATTTTTAACCAAAGACATGCAGCTGCCCAAGGATGATTTGTACATCTCCGTTTTTCGTGAGGACGACGAGGCCTACGACATTTGGCATAAAAAAATGGGTATCCCAGAAAACCGCCTGATTCGTCTTGGCGAAAAAGACAACTTCTGGCAAATGGGCGACACAGGACCATGCGGACCATGCACCGAAATTTACGTTGACCGCGGCGCCACCCGTGGCTGCCAGCAAGCAAGCTGCGCGCCAGGTTGCGACTGTTCACGCTTTACCGAAATCTGGAACCTTGTTTTCATGCAGTTTGACCGCCAACAAAATGGCAGCCTCATTCCTTTGGCTGCAAAAGGGGTTGACACCGGCATGGGCCTTGAACGCCTTTGCATGGTATTGCAAGGCAAAGAGAACGTCTATGGCACTGACATGATGCAGCACCTTATCAGACGGATTGAAGCATTAACTGGCATCAACTACGCCACGGCTGAGAAAAATATACAAGCAGCCTTCAATGTGCTCACCGACCACGTCCGCTCAAGCTCATTGATTATTGCTGACGGATGCACACCGGCCAATGACGGCCGCGGCTATGTGCTTCGTAAAATTATACGCCGAGCTGCATTGTTTGCTCAAAAGCTCTCACCCGACTTGAATATTTTTGTTGAACTGGCAGATACCTTTATTGACCAGTTTGGTGGCATCTACCCAGAGCTCATTGCAAGCCGTGAGTTAATTAAAAAGTTACTCTTTGGCGAAATTGAACGCTTCACCAATAACTTAGATCAAGGCCAGCATATTCTTGAGCGTTACATCCAAGAAAATACGCAAGCAAAGCGCACTCAGCTTACCGGGGAGCAAATTTTCAAGCTCTACGACACCTATGGCTTTCCACCAGAGCTCACCCGCGTACTCGCACACGAGCGCAATTTGACACTCGACATGGTTGGTTTTGAAGAAGAGATGAAAAAGCAGCAAACGCAATCGGGTAAAAAACAAAAGCAAGCAGAACAGGCGTTTATCGTTACTGACAACGTTACAACTACATTTGTCGGCTATGAAACAACCTCAGTTGAAAGCAAGGTCATTTTTGTTCACACAGAAGATGACACGCTTTGGGTCATTACTGAAGAGTCGCCATTTTACGTTGAATCAGGCGGCCAGGTAAATGACACCGGCACCATGACCATTAATGGCGCAACCTATCCGGTACTTGATTTGAAAAAAGTGGGCGACCTGCATCACCCAGCAATTGCCGTTAAGCTCTCAACCAGTAAACGCACAGGGACGCCAACCGGACCAATTGCCGCCGGCGACCAGGCACTCTGTTGGGTTGACCCTGTCATCCGTGCCAATACGGTTAAAAACCACACAGCAACACACATGCTCCAAGCAGCCCTAATGAAAACACTCGGAACATCAATTAAACAAGCTGGTTCATTGGTATGCCAAGACTACTTGCGCTTTGACTTTACCCATCATGAAGCCTTGAGCAAAGAGCAGATTGAAGCTGTTGAAAATATGATTAATGATAAAATTCGTGAAAACATCGCTTCTTCTATTTCAAACACCACGCTTGATGATGCCAAAAGCAAAGGCGTTATTTCATTTTTTGGTGAAAAATATAACCCTGAAAATGTCCGGGTTGTACAAATTCCAGGCTTTTCAGCAGAATTATGTGGAGGCACCCACGTAGAGAGCACAGGCACGATTGGTTGCTTTAAAATAACGAGTGATACGGCCCTTTCAAGCGGAACTCGTCGAATTGTAGCAATCACAGGTCCTGAAGCATTAAAACTATACCAACAAACATTTAATGCGACTAAAAAAATAGCTGAACAGTTTAAAGTGAAACAAGACGAGGTGGTCACAGCAGTACAAAAACTACAAGATGATTATCAACGATTGCAATCAGCAGCTAAGCAGCTTAAAAAACAATTGCTTAAAGCACAGTTACCTAGCTGGCAACGAGAAATTAAGCTTGTAGGAAAAGTACCATTCTTGTATCTTGTTATCGATGACATTGCGACTGATGAATTGCGCCTGATTGCGCAAGAGCTTGAGAAAGAATCACCGGGACTCTATGTACTTCTAAGTACTGACGACAATCGCCGCTGTAGCTTTTTGGCATATGCTGCCAAAGGGATTGAGCAGCAGGTTTCACTCAGAGAACTTGGTGAACTTTTAAAACAGCATGATCTACGCGGCGGCGGTAATGCTACCGCAATTCAAGGCGGTGGGACAAGTATACCAGCAGGTCTTGAGACGGTATTAACACAGTGGTTACAAAAATAAGTGAGGGAGTGTTTATGAATTTATTGAAACTTTTTGTGGTTTTTAGCTTTGTTTGTAGTAATGTTTTTGCAGCAAGCAGACCCGCTAGACTGCTATCTGTTATTGAAGATGATGCAAAGAAATCGATCTGTTTTACTAATTTAACCGGTGGCACAGTTAATATTGCAGGGGCGGTCATTCGCCACGGGTCTTGTACGATATTCACGAACTGCGAAAATCCAGAAGTCACTTCGGTCCAGGAGCAGTTTGGCCTTTCTCATACAGGTTGGGAAGCTGTTTATTTAACTGATGCTCAGATGTGGGCTATCTTCCTAAACAATGCTTCTTGTATAACAACAGATGATATGATTACATCGCCTCACGCGATTACCCCAGGCGGAGGGCTTATTAGCCCAGGTGGCGATATTCTTACATCCCCTACCGCAGGCGGGCAGACTTGCTCAAATTGCCGCGGCGGCATGCGACGCTCTCCTTCATGCCATGATATAGCTCGAGACTGTATTAGTGTTAACGGCTAGTTAGCTTTTTTTACGATAGAGGGTTGTGATTGATTCGCCGTAGTCTTGCACTTGTATGCGTCTTTTTTTCTATTGCCCTTGGCGTTGCCGCGGTCCTTATAGAAAAAGATTGGGTTGACTTTGCAGCACTTGATATCTACACAATCGCACAGCCCTCTGTCGTTCTTGATGATGAGGGAGCCATCATCGCCAAGTTTGAACTTGATAAACGAGCTCCCGTTGCTTTTGACAAACTCCCCAAAAATCTCATCCAGGCCTTTGTAGCCGCAGAAGACCACAGCTTTTTCTCACACAGTGGCATTTCAGCCCGCGGCATAGTACGCTCTGCCATCGTCAATTTAACGCACGGTAAAGTCAAACAAGGTGCCAGTACTATTACTCAGCAAATCGCCCGCCTAATGTTTTTATCATACGAACGCACCTGGTTTAGAAAAATCCAAGAAGTTTTTATTGCCGTTCAACTAGAACGCCAGCTATCAAAAGAACAAATTTTAGAAATCTACCTTAACAATATCTATTTTGGCCGTGGTATTTATGGCGTTGAAGCTGCCTGCCGAAGACTCTGGAGCAAGCCACTCCAAAACCTTACTATTCCGGAAGCAGCAACACTTGCAGGCGTTGCCGCCTCAGCGCGCCTTTACTCCCCGCTTAATGCCCCAGGCAGCGCAACAAAGCGTCGCAATATCATTTTAAATAGCATGCGCAAGCTCAATTTCATTACTACGGATGAATATAACGCTGCGGTAGCTACTAAAATGGCTATCAACGATTTTGCACCAGGCAATCCTATTCGCATGTACACCCAAGAATGGGTCCGCCTATGGGCAGAGCAAACATTTGGCAAGGATGTCCTC
>CAMBZK010000080.1 GCA_945872225.1 candidate division TM6 bacterium UASB124 | reverse complement strand
TTAGTTGAAGCAATGCAATTCATGAATGATGGGCTTCTTCATAATGGGCACCGTCCACTGCAAGGTAATGAGATAAAAGGGCTCAGCATTATGGTCAATAAAACCTTTATTGACTTGAATGTCATGTTGCGTGACGGTCTTAAAGATATGCTCCGCGGACAAGACATGACCCTCAGACTAGCCGAAGACCAACAAGATACCAGCCATAAAACACTCGGATGGCGCATGCTGGTGAGTGCTTACACACGACAAATCGATTACATCATCACCTTGATCAATCTCCGGGTGCCTTACTACAACAATGAAAATGACCCCATTCTTTTTTATGCCAAAGAGATCATTCAGTGCCTAGAGGATGTAAAGCACATTATAACGAACGTAAAAAATATTCGTGAACTTGATGAGCGCCTTGATTCAAACAAAAATATTATTAATGCGATAAAAAACAATATTCAAAACTTGTTTGATCGCTTACTAGAACTTGTTGAGACCAAGGGATACGCAATAAGTTCATCGTCTGGAACAGTAAAGCCTCGTGGCAGAGCAAGCACAGCACGTGACGCCGACTACGATGATGACCACCCACACTCATTCCACGGTTAATTAAAATAGCATGATGCAAAAACGCCTACTGATACCATTTTTACTTGCTACCGTGAGTTCACTGTCCGCAGCTGATAGCTACGAGCGTATGAGCAGCGTACGCATTGTCGAGGAGCAAGCATCCTATCAGGCCATGATGGAACACCGCCATAACAAGCGTGTTATTGCTGGCGTCAGCATAAGTACCATAACGGTAGCTGGCGTTGCATGGCTTGTTTATCTCTGGAACAAACCAGCAGAACCTATCGACACAACAAACGAGCTTCCGCCAGAGGCCTTTACCAAGTTGCAAGTTGAAGCGATGCAAGATTTTATGCAGGTACAGCGTGAGATGCGTACCGCAAAGGGCTTATTGCGCATGAAGTTTACTGAAGGCATAGCGCTTGGTCTGGCTGGCGCCTTTGTCTCATTTGTCCTTGCAAAGAGCAGCAGTGCGCTTAACAACACACAACCACTCATTGAACGCATCATCCCCTTGAGCGATATCCCGCTCCTCGTTGATGCTCTGCATCATGCACTTACCATCAGCAGCCACTACGACCGCACAATGCGCCTGCTTCTTGAACACCAAACAAAAAATGGCTCGTTTGCACACGGTATTTTAGAAAAAAATAAACGGCTTGAGCACAAGCAACTCATTATGGCCTTAGAACGGTTAGCCGCATGCACAAACTGCTTTACTGATGACCTTGGCGACATTGTCAACCAGCAAATCCAGGTACTGATCGGACAACTTATTGATATTACCAATCAGCTTGCAACAGACTACGAATTACCTGAAGGCGCTGCGCAAGAAACGCACCAATTAGTTAAAACAGTGCGCATACAGTGCGAGCATATTGGCTCATTGATACTGCCGATACTTGAAGAGCTTGGCTATGCACAGGCATAGGGGCAGGCAGAGTGATTTATGCTAATGATACAGGTGCCTGCAAGGAACAAACCGCTCCTCCTGAGCCTGTCGAAATACAGCACCCGAGTGCTGAACGATGGCCCGTTAGGGGTACAAGAGCGGTTCAAAACAATGAAAGTCCTGCAGTATGATTTTTAAATTTCCGCTTCCCCACTCCTTCGGAGCGTCCTTCGACAAGCTCAGGAAGAGCGGAAAAAAACAGCAATTACAAATACCCCTAGTACCTCGCATGCTAGTACGCGTATTATATTTTTTGCTTAGCAGCAGCTTTTTATCCGCTGACGCACCAACCACCATTGCTACAGAACCAAGCACTTTTTTGTCAGACTCCATAGCTTCTGACAAATCGCCAGTTCCCGTTTCGGCACCAGAAGCAAAGCAAGCCTTAGAAACCATGCTTGCAAGTGGTGATTTTAAGCCCATAGAGTTCGTACATTTCGACGACAACAACAAGCAAGCTCAACCCACCCAAGAGCAAAAATTTTACTCAAGCTACCTAGCCCCCTACTACCCCCGAGCGTGTGTTATTGGCGGCTATCATTTTTGCAAACAAACGCCAGAAGAAGTTGATGCAGCCATCGCCGACACGGTAAAAATGTTTAAAGACGAGCCGTGGTTCTATTTTGTCGATAAACCTGAACAGTTTAACCATGCCCGCTACTGGGAATACATTGTTGACCAGATGAGCATTATGCATGAATTTCTGGTTCGCTTACGCGTTGACCCTGTCACCAAAAAAATATACCACCCCGCACAAGGAACTCCGGCAACCGCCAAAGGTGCAAAATACCTGCTCGACTATTTGCTTGATGACTGCTCGGATGCAGCCGCACAATCTATAGCCATTGGTTATGACTACGTCAACAGGCTCTTTATCGATGCTATCAAACGCGAAGATGTGCGTGACGCCGTTAAGTACCTTGCTGAGCTTGAATACTTAGAAGAAAATTTACGCACCACCCATTTTGACCGCGATTACCACGAACACATGACGACCGTCGTACGCAGCCTTTTTGAGCTTTTGAAAAAACGCCACAAAATTACCGATGAAGAGATTGATGAGCTACGATCTAAGAAAAAACCTGGCTCTTTTTCCAGTGGAAACCAATCATACAAAGGCTATTAATGATATACCAAGCTCTTTTAGCCCTTTCTTTTGCAAGTGCCATTATGGCCCACGCCCCAGAGCAGACCGTTCTTGATCGCAACAATATCAACGGCTTTGTAGAAAGCTTTACCAATGCCTATGAGCTTTCGCCAGAGGGGCGCTACACGCATGAATATCACCCTTTCCTCTTAGCTTACACGTCACAAAGCCTTGACCAGCTCGAAGCGTACATGCACGACGCGGGGCTTAATCTTGACGGTCGCTTGGTCATTATGGGCTATGAAGAGCAGGCTATGCCGCAATACCAAACCAATTTTGCTCAAGAGCGTATTAATGATGAAGCAATGCGCAAAAATAACGCTGGCTGGTCACTGAAGCTGCATAATCGCTTTGGCTTTATGAGCGGCTTTTTATTCAAGCAGATACAAAAAATTCAGTGCAAGTACCCAACACTTTTGGATCAGACCTTCCAACACATCGATGCAGACCTTGTCGAACTCTTTGACGATAGTGCAAGCATTTTGCAGGAGCACGCCCTGGGTGACGGACTGCCGTTTATGCTTGAGTCAGAAGAGTACATGCTTAAACTGCTTACTAAAAAAAATCCAAAACTAGTACTGGCAACCCTCGAGCGCTTCTGGCACATTGTGCACCGCCAAGCATTTCGCGTTGGTAACCAACAAATTGCTGGCACGCAAGATGTGCTTTTTTCAATTGAATACATTAGGCATTTACAACGCTCAACGCTACCCCTTCATCGCTTTTTTATAGGCCCAGACCTCACGTACCCCATCGAAATAACCCTTAAGCAAGGAGCTGGGGCAACCGTGCATGCACAGCATTTTGCACAGACCTTTACCAAGCATTTGCAACCTGTTAATCATGAACCAACCGTCTATATTTTCTGCAGCTTTGTCGATGGTGTTGGAAAAAGCACTATGCTTGGCAATATTAAAAACTGGATGCAACATGGCAATAACCTCAAAAGCTTTGGGCATGTTGATAACTCTTCTTCCCAGCTGGCAGAAATTTTTAAATACGCAGACAATGTTTTTATTGCCGATCTTCCGGCTCAAGTAAGCCATTTTACCTACAAACCAGATGGTAACGTATTTGTTGATGCCGCTACCGAGTACGATGAGCAAGAGCTGGCAAAGCGCAAAGCATATGTGCTTAAGCAACACGATCACCTGGTGAAAGCATATGAAGAGACCCTTACCACCGTTCAAACAGCTATAGCTACCCAGGGCTATTTTATCCCAGCTCTAAATGACCCAGCATTACCACACGGCATTTTTTTGAAAAATATCATCCTGCTTGGCAAAGAGCAAACAAACCGCTGGATTCCCTTTGAATATGAACAACAGCCCTATCTTTTCAAAGATGCAAAGCCGTATGAAATACGCTGCCTTATTCCACTCGGCAACGTCCGCTCTGAGGGGTTAAAAAATATCGAAGCTGAGCAGATGTTGTTTACGAAAGGGATTAGATTTCCCTATAAATTCGACTATTTTTTAGATGACCTCACCACACGCCTAAAAGAGCAAGGGGTCAAGCACGTCCGATTTGTCGATTTTTTAAGCATGTACCCACGATCATCACGCGAGAATATTCGCATCAATTATTTGCTCCAGCAAATGGCTCACCTCTTCCCTGGTTTTACCCCAGGCGAAAGCCTGTATAAAGATTTTGTAAGCGGCGGCGAGCTGCTTTATACCTTTATGTCACCTGCAAAACGAGCGTTAATTGCTAATGGATTTACGCATGAAGCACTCACCCGCTATGCGCTTTTTCATAGCCTCTGGAGCGTATCAGACCATTCTATCAAGAGTCTTTCTATTGAAGAGCTTACAAAAGTTTTACAAAATGAACTTGCTCAATGCCAGGCCGCAAAACCTTACGTACAAAGCTGTGTTGATAAAAAAATAGCACATGAGGCTGTCCAGCTCGAGCAGGTTTATGGCATGTCGAAAGCTTTTGTTAACGTACAGCTCCTCTCACTCCCCGATATCGTACGATTTAGTGAGCAGCTTGTTTATCTATTTACTCACGATGTTGACCATGAGCAGCTAGCACAACTATGGCAACCACTTGAACAACCTGCCATAGCAACCAAGCAGCTAATTGATGGCGAACGATTTACAGAGCGCAATGATAAAGCAATTATGCAAAAGAACAGCAGTAAGCCAGTGCGAGCACTTTTTGCCCTCCACGAATCTTGCAAAAGCTATGAGCTACTCGCTCCGGCCTTGCGCATGCTTCGTTCATGTTGGTACAGCAATATTATCAACCTCCTGTACGCCGATAGCATGGGCAGTGAGCAACAAATTCATATCACCAAGCCATGGTTACGAGGCATCCCGCTACAAGTAGTCTCGCTAACCAACCGTGAGGTAAGGAAAAACCCCTTCGTCGCGATCGTCCAGCCATGGACCCCCCCCTGTGAAGAGCAAGACAACACCAAGCCGCCAAGCCGTGCTTCCTTTCGTTGTTTTGAATTACAGTCGCACAAAATAGAAGCAGAAACGGTAATTGAAAATGAGTTTTACCGACGCGATTGGACCAGTATTGCTGCTCACCACGGGCTTCTTGGGTTTGATTGCTGCCTACAAGAAGACGGCGAGAT
>CAMBZK010000079.1 GCA_945872225.1 candidate division TM6 bacterium UASB124 | reverse complement strand
CATGCAGAACTTAGCTCTTTATGCTGCCTATGCAACCTATTTTTCTATTGTTGCAATCATTGGTTTTGTCGCCTATAAAAAAAACCAACGCGCTGGTGGCGACTTTATTTTGGGCGCACGCTCACTGAATTATGTTGTTACAGCGCTTGCAACGCATGCTAGTGATATGAGTGCGTGGCTTTTTATGAGTATGCCAGCAGCTATTTACACCAAAGGCCTCATTGGTGGTTGGATTGCAATAGGCTTAACTATATTTATGCTTATCAACTGGATGGCGGTTGCTCCTCGATTGCGGACCATGACCGAATACCACGGCTCTACGACGTTATCGTCATTCTTTGCAAAACGGTTTAACGATACAACAGGCATGTTGCGGATGATTAGTACGGCGTGTGCATTGTTATTTCTAACCTGTTACATCGCTGCAAACCTAGCAGCACTTGGTCATTTATTTGAATCAGTTTTTGCACTGCCTTATACCCTTGGCATCAGCATAGGGACCTTGGTGGTGTTTTATATTTTATTCGGTGGGTACACCTCAATTGCTTGGATTGACTGTTTTCAAGGGGCATTTTTACTTGGGGCAATTATTATTGTGCCGGTCGTTGCTATCTCGTCACTTGGTGGCTGGGGTGCGGTTGAAGCAGCAGCATCAAGTAAGCATGTATTTAATTTTTGGCCAACATCAATGAGCTCATTGATTGAATGTTTTTTCTTAGCTGCAGGTTGGGGCCTTGGGTATTTTGGGCAACCTCACATTATCACCAAATTTATGGGCATTGATGATGCAAAAAATATTAAAAAGGCACAGTACGTTGGTATTACGTGGCAGTCGATTACCCTTGCTGCGGCGGTTTTAATTGGCTTTACCGGCATTGCCTTTTTTCCACAGGGCATTGCGAATACCGAGTTTGTTTTCATAGAGATGACCAAAATATTATTTCATCCCTTTGTTACAGGGTTGATGCTCTGTGGTATCGTTGCATCATCGATTAATGTTATTGGTGCACAGGTGCTTGCGTTGGCGTCAGTGATTACCGAAGACGTGGTGAAGTATTTTTTCAATACCCCTAAAAACGCGATTACCACTGTTGCTCGTTTGAGCGTGCTTGGGATGTGCGTTGTTGCGATGACGGTCGCCTATTGCAACCAGCATAGTGCTATTTATGATTTAGTATTTTATGCATGGGGTGGGCTTGGTTGCTCATTTGGCCCATTGGTTTTGGTGGCATTGCATACCAAGCTTAAAAATACAAAAGCAGCAATAGCTAGCGTTATTCTTGGGGCATTGGTTGGCACGTTGTGGCCACTATTTAATACTGGTGTACCGGCCGTTATTGTTGGGTTCCCATTGAGCTTGGCTATTTTGCTGGGCAATTTGATGGTTGAAAAAAAGAGCTGATTAAACATTATTTTTAAAAAGTTATTAAAAGCTGTTTGCATTACTACAAACAGCTTTTTTCTTTATCGAGGTTCAAACGCTTCTCTTTGTGATCCTATGCACAAGTCGTATTCGCGTGTAATGGCAGCCATTTCTGCCAAATAACGTTTTCTAGCAGCTTCTGCATCAGCTTTTGATGGTGTAAGCGTGATGATTTGATGCCATGTATTCGAAAGATCATCTAAGCGGTTGGCCTTTTCTTGTTCAAGCCAATTGAGTCTCGCTACAGCTTGTTCATGGTAGCAACAGCTTGCAATTGCTCGTTGTAGCAATGGGCTTAGCCGCCTTGTTGCAGCAGATAGTTCTGATAAATAGTCTTTCCAGGTTCAAAAAAACGCTTGACCCTCTCGTTACGTGAGGCCGTATACTCCCATTCAGTAAGGTCAAAAACAGGCTCATGTAAAGCGAAAGGTGGTTTAGGTGGCATATACCGTCAAAGAGTTAGCCCAGTTGTCTGGAGTCAGTGTGCGCACACTACATTTTTATGACGAAATAGGACTGCTTAAGCCAGCGTACTGTGGCGATAATGGCTATCGATATTACGAGGAAGAGCAGCTGCTGTTGCTCCAGCAGATCTTGTTTTATCGAGAGCTTGGGTTTGAGTTGAAGCAGATTCAGGTCATTGTAGCGCGCAGTGACTTTGATAAAGTTACCGCGCTCAGGGCCCACAAAGCAGTATTGCTGAAAGACAAAGAGCGCATGCAAGAGCTGTTGGAGACCGTTGATAAAACAATTGATAAATTAACAAAGGGTTCTGTAATGGAAAATAAAGCATTATTTACTGGTTTCAGTAATGAAAAGCAGGCTGAGTACGAAAAGTATTTAGTAGAAAAATATGGTGCTCAAGCTGAAAAAAATATTGCGCTTGCTAAAGAAAATGGTGCAAAAATGTCAGCGCAAGAGATTGAAGCATTTAAGAAAACAGCGGACGATATTTTTGCACAATTGCTTGTCTGTTTGGATGAAAAACTAGACCCAGCGTCAGCAGTAGTCCAAGATCAAGTACGTAGGCACTATGAGTGGATTAAGCTTTCTTGGACGCCTGGCCGTGAGGAATATAGGCTGCTTGGTCAACTCTATCTTGAGCATCCAGGGTTTAAAAAATTCTACGATGACGTCCATCCTGAGTATGCACAGTTTTTAGCTGATGCAATGGCGATTTTTGCTGAACGTGAGTTGTCATAAAACATAACAGGGGCTTGAAGTATTAACCAGGCCCCTCTTAAAAGCTGAGATTGAAAAATTTATATGCGAGCTCTTGGGTGATAGATGGCATCAAGTTGTGCTTGCAGTTCAGTTAGAGCTAGCGGACGACCTTTGCATAAATCAGTGAGGATTGATCGTTTATGCGTTTCATTCTTCCAAAACATCACTGCAGCCCAGGGCAGTGTTTGATCGTTCAGGTAATCAGTGATTGATTTCTCTAGAGCCATGATAATGCTAATCGCGGCTAAAGGCTCTCTCGTTACCCTTTTGATAAAACGTGTTTTATTAAGAAAATGCTCATCACGAATTGCCTTGCGAACATCTTCTTCTGTCAATGTTACCATCTCCTGGTGCTTATTCCATTCCCGTGCGGTTTGCAAAAGAGCCATTGCTCCTAGTACCTTTATATAAGGGCAACAAGGTCTTCTGGGGATACTTGCGGCAGTGAGTAGTGTTGTTGTGAATAAGCAAAGTATCAGTAGCGCACGTTGAATCATTAGTTGCATAGATGTCATGAAGTAGTCCTCAGGTGATTAAATAATTTTTATGAGCGCTTATTGTACTACAATTACTTAATCATCACCATATTCATCATCGGCTTCGCCTACCTCGAGAACTCTTTCTTCGTCATAAATTTTGGGTTTTCTTGTTTCTGGAAAGGCTTGAGCTTCGCCTGTCATGTAATAGGGAAAGTCGTCGTAGGGATCATCTTCGGCAGTGGTAGACGATCTTTCTGGATACAACATGTTTACCATGGCCTTTGCTTCGTGAAGTGCATCAGGGTGGCCAGCCGCTGTCAGCAATTGTTGTAAAAAATCGTTAAGGAGTACCCCTCCTGGGCGAGCGTCACCGCGTTCGTCTTGCCTGCGAAAGCGGTTTTGTACCCCCTCAAAAAAATGGTTTACAATAGTGTCCAAATTTATCACAAAAGCTGCAATTGATAATGGGTTGCTGTCAAAATTTCTTGTCAGAGAGGCTGCTAATTCATCAGACATCTCGGTTGCTTCGTTACTATGCAAAAGAGCTGGGTATGGTTTAGGCTGTGAGCTATCAATAATGGCTCTGAAAATATCTTTCTTTGTGACGGTAATGGTATTCAGTGTGCCGTCGGGGTAACTAATCTTGAAAATTGCTTCAAGCGGTTCAAGAACAGCACTATTACTTTTCGCTAGCTCTCGCAATAAAGCCATACGCCGTTTAATAGGCCAGGCAGACCCTTTTTGTTCTGATGCGCGGTAGTGAAGTGCTATTTCAAGGTTAATTCGTGCAATGAGTTGTAACGCATTGAGTTGCTCTGCGTTTACGAGTTTCTGGACTACACCAGTTTTTTGGATGAAAACGAAATCGGTTTGGCTCATCGCTACGGAATCAAAAGCATCTAAAACGTTTTTTCTGCTTAAACTAACAGTTGGTTTTACGCTTTTTTTTGGTGTGCTTACGCCAAATGGTGGTGTATAAAAATGGCGGCGTTGTACGGCCAGCATCGATGGTTGTGGTCTATAGACTGAGTGAGGAGGGAGTCCTGAACAAAATGGTGTTGGTGTATGAGATGAAAGCGATAACGTACCAAATGCCCTTGCTAAAGAGGTTGTTGCTCTTCGGCTAGCGGCTGCTAGTGCGGCTGGTGCTAGTAATGCAAGCAGTAGAATAGTCAAACGATTATATTTCATGATCTTTCTCCTTCTCGTAAAATTATATCTATCTGTCTTCTGGAAACAAGTTTAAGAGCTCATAAATATTTTTGAACGCCGTTATGTGGCAGGTGGTTTTAACTTGTTGCTGTTGGGCAACCAGGACGCGATCGAGGCCAAATTTTTCCACCTCTTTAATGCACATACCGATGTGGTTAATTGCTTTGAGCTGACCAGTCAAACTCAGCTCGCCAATGGCAACCGATTTTGATGGGAGTGCTTTTTGAAAGTAGCTAGAAAGCAGGGCGACAGCGATGCCAAGGTCGGCAGAAGATTCTTTAATTTTAAAACCGCCACTGACCTTAAAAAAAATGTCGTGTGCGCTGAATCTGATGTGCAGGTATTTTTCTAAAATCGCTGCTATGAGCACAATGCGCTTGGGGTCGATGCCCGTAACAACGCGTTGTGGCATGCCGAATTTTGATTCGATAACAAGTGCTTGGACTTCGAGCAGGAGTGGGCGTGTGCCTTCTAGGCTACAGACAAGTGCCGAGCCGGCAGCGCTTGATACTTCGCTCAGCAGTTGCTGATTAATGTTGGCTATTTCAACTAAGCCTTGTTCCTGCATTTGAAAAAAGCCGACTTCATTGATGGCGCCAAAACGGTTTTTTACTGAGCGCAAAATGCGGGTGTGCCAGCGGTCTTCAGCTTGCAGGTAAAAAGCTGCATCGACCATGTGCTCAAGTACTTTGGGGCCAGCCATTTCACCATCTTTGGTTATGTGTCCGGTTATGAGCACGGCGATATTGTTTTCTTTTGCAAAGCGCATAAGGTGAAATGCTGCTTCACGAAGCTGTGCGATGGTGCCAGGAATAACGCTTGACTGGAGCGATAAATGGCAATTTTGAATCGAATCCAAAATTACCATGGCAGGCTTTGCCTGTGCCGCAGTGGCAAGAATGGTTTCTAAATTCGCTTCATCTGAAAAGCGTAGGCGCTTGCTGGCGACACCAAGGCGCTCAGCGCGCCCTTTGACCTGTT
>CAMBZK010000078.1 GCA_945872225.1 candidate division TM6 bacterium UASB124 | reverse complement strand
TTTAAACAAGTGGCATAAATACGAGAGCGTAAAGCGCTGACAAGTGCTACAGGTGCAATCGTCTTCGATTGGGCGATGATATGAAGCATTGCCTCCTGCCATGGCACGAACACGGCCTCTCTTGGTTAGTAAGAGGCCATGCCGAGCGGCTTTAGTTGGATACGCGCTATCAAACGTATCAACACCAAACGGGATACACGCTTCGATTGATGGCAAATCTGCAATCCCGAGCAAGTGATTTGGCTTATCGGTCGGGAGCTGTGGCATAACAAATTTGAGTAGTTCAAACATTTGTTCGCGCGTTTTCCCTAAGCTACCGCCGACAGCAAAGCCGTCGAATGGTAAGGAGCCAAGGTATTCACAGCTTTTTTTGCGAAGCTCTTGGTCTAGGCCCCCATGCACAACAGCGTATAGCGCTTGGTTGTTAGGGTTTTTTAGATGTGTATCAAGTGATCGCTTTTCCCAACGGTGTGTTCGGTCAAGGCTGCGACGTAATTTTGCTGGATCCATATGAAATGGCGGCAGCTCATCGAAGCTCACAATAATGTCGGCACCAATATCTTTTTGGGCTTGAATTGAGGTTTCTGCGGTTAGCAGTACCGGTGAACCATCGCGGTATGAGCGAAAAAGGACCCCTTCTTCGTTGATTTTTAAGACGCTATTTTCGTTGCGTTTAAGCCCTTGGCTTTTTAGCTCTTGGTGGACGCCGCCATACATCAAGCTAAAGACTTGAAAACCACCCGAGTCAGTAATAATTGGTTGTTGGCGATTGATAAATCGATGAATTCCGCCAGCTTCCTTAATAGTTTTACTTCCTGGCTGCAGCATTAAATGGTAGGTGTTGCAAAACATAAGTTCTACGCCAAGTGCTTCAACCGTTGGGTTATCCAGGCCTTTGATTGAGCCATTGGTCCCCACAGCGACAAACCCTGGGGTGTCAATGGTGCCGTGTGGTGTATGGATTTTGCCAACGCGTGCGCGCGATTTGGTTGATGTGTGAAGTAGCTGGAAGGAAAATGGTTGGTTATTCATGGTGGCGTGTCGAGCTCATTAAAATGTTTGATAAAGCAATAAAAGGGGCCCCGCATAAAATAACGATGAGCTTGATGCAGAAGCTAACGATGATAACGTGCCAAATGCTGTGCACCGTTCCATAAAGTGCAGCAAAGCTAAAAAATACGGTGTCAAAGAGCTGGGAGGAAGCACTACTTATAATATTACGCAGGAGTAAGTGTCGCCCATGGAACATGGTCTTCAGCTTGCCGTATAAAAAAGAATCGAATAGTTGAGAGAGTACGTATGAAGCAACCGAAACCATGATGAGCCGTAACATAGGGGTAAGAATCGCAACAAAGTGCGGTTGCATCGTGTCAAAGCTATTTGCTTCATAGGCAAGGTGTAGTTGGCATAAGACCAAATAGATAAGTAGCAGGGCGAAATTGCAAGCGATGGCTCGCTTAGCAGCGCCTTTCCCAAAATGCTCTTGCAGTAAATTAAGGCAAAAGACTGCACCGATGGTAAAAACATCGGTACTAATCGTCTCAAAGCCAAAAAGCATAATTTGTTTGGTGACGAGTAGGTTTGAAAGTATTGAAAACAGGCATATGCCGGCGGTGAGGCCCTCTTTGCCAAACCAGAGCAAGAGCAGTGTTGTTGCAGCTACCAGGCTGCTATGGCATAAAAAAATGAGTTCATTAATCATTGAAAGACCTTTGATGAGCGCTTTTATCACTAAGTAAGAGGGTTTTTATGATACTGGTGTTTTAAAAAAGCGCAACTTGAGGTATCCTTTTAGCGACTTATAGACCTTATTGAATGGCAGACATGAAATCAAAACACTCAGCATTAGCTCATATTTTTACCGATAAAACATGGCTTACGCCTTCAAATCTATTGACGTTTGTGCGTGTTTTATTGGCGCCTGTTATTGTTTGGCTATTGTATTCTGCCTATTGGCAGCAGGCTTTTGTCGTTTTTATCGTTGCGGCATTGACTGATATGCTTGATGGGCAGCTTGCCCGTTGGTTTAATGAGCAGACACATTTAGGGACGCTGCTGGACCCTTTGGCCGACAAAATTTTCTTATTGTCATCATTTTTGGCGCTGAGCTTTTTCCATGTGCCATTTTTCCATATCCCTTCATGGTTGTTGGTCATTTTGGTAGGCCGTGAAGTAGTAATGCTTTGCGGATCGTTTTTTCTGATCAAGAAAAACCAGGTTGCCCTTGTTAAGCCATTGTGGTGGGGTAAGGTGTCTACGTTTATGCAGATTGTTTTTATTTGCTGGCTTTTCATCTGTTACTTTGCTGGTTGGCATCCCTATGTGCTTCATCAAATTGGGCTTGTGCTTGTTGCTGGTTGTGCGTTGATGTCACTCGCGCAGTACGCGCTGAAAATTTTGAAGAAGCAGCCATAAAATTTAAGTCTTAAAAAATTGTTTTATCTTTTTTAATTAACATCAATGTAAGGAATAGATTATGGTAAAAAAATTAATCATATCGATGGTTTTTTCTGCTGTAGCGATGTCTTCTATTGTGGCCAAAGAAATGGTTATGAGTGCTGACGAATGCCAAGCTATTGAGCAATATGTTGCAGATTGCCTTCAAAAAGAGGCTTTGTGCAATCCAAAAATTGCTTTTGCCATGCAAACAGAGGCTGGAAAAAGCAAGCTTATAGCCTTGGGGGTTGCATCTCTTGTTGTTCTTGGTGCTGCTGTTGTGGCGTATGCCTCTGATGTGTGGCCCTTTAATGCTAAGAAAAAAACTGATTCTACAGGTGGACCGCAAGCTGGTGATGAAAACATTGGTAGCACGCCTTCTGCTGGAGCTACTGAGGCACCGCAGCAATCGCAAACTCGCAGTACTCCTCCTAATCCATCAAATAATGCAACTCCCAACCAAAGCTGTTCACCTGATGAAGCAGCCGAAGATGTTGGCGTTCGATTGCTGAGAGATATGCGAATAGCCCAAGGTGCTCCAATGCCTTCTGGCCCTGTTACTGGACAAACTCGTAAGCACGCTACTAAACGAATTCCTAAGAAGCGAGCTTCTCCAGCAGCTTCTAAACCAAGGTTTGTGAGTAAACCTGCTGGCGCAGTTCCTCAGCCGACGCGTGTTCAGCCGCCGCGTTGGGCTAAAGCTAAATAAAGCTAAAAAATACGTAGCGAATATTAAGTAAAAAAGCAGGGTTAGTAATTGTGTGCTAACCCTGCTTTTTTATGAGCGAACATCTGGTGTTATTTATGCAAATAGTTTTTTTGTTTTTTTAATTTTATCCCTGTTGTAAAAGCGTATTCTGCTGAGTGTTGCGCCTTTGCGCTGCTGGTGATGATTGCGGTATTGCGGATCTTTCACATGTATACTTTTTAGCATTTGTGAAAATAAAAATTTGACTACTTGTGTGCTTTAAATAACTTGCAATACTTGTAAAACCGATTATATTAAAACCCGCAAAAACAGTTGAAATTTAGGCACATCAAAAAGCGTTGGCTGACGTTTTTAATATTAACAAAAGTAGAGGAACTTATTATGAAAAATTTGTTTGCTGTTATTCTTGCAACCGCCATGGTTGCTGCTCCTTTGAGCGCGAATGTTGTTCAATTCAATGCTGTAGAACTTAATGCTGCTGTAACTGCAGAACTTGCAAAAGTTCTTACAGATGGTACCGATGCTGAAAAAGCAATGGTAGCACAAGCAATGCAAACAGAAGCATCAAAAAATGCATTGTATGCAAAAATTGCTGCTGGTGTAGCTGCTGCTGCTGTTGTTAGTTACCTTGGTTACACCTGGTACAATGAGATGCATTTGTTCAGCAAAAAAGCTGATGCTACAGTAACTGCAACTCCTGCTGCTCCTGCTGCTCCTGCTGCTGATGCTGCACCTGCTGCTGATGCTGCACCTGCTGCTGATGCTGCACCTGCTGCACCTGCTGCTCCTGCTGCACCTGCTGCTCCTGCTGCACCTGCTGCTCCTGCTGCACCTGCTGCTGGAAACTAATCATTTTAGTAGCGACCGTTTAGTACGAAATTATTGATTTAACGATCAGCCAACTTAAAGGGACTCAGCAATGGGTCCCTTTATTTTTTTGTAAAAAGTAAAAAGGGATTCTGATGAGGAACATTTTTTTATTGCTAGTCTTGTTTATCAGTGCAACATCTTTTTCTGCAGATTTAGCAGGCGCAGAAGAATTTATTGTTGAAGATAAACCTCAAGTCAAAGCAAAAAATTTATCGCGTAGTAAGCTTAAAGAAGAGCTTGGCGATGCAGCAAAGCAGCTGTTTTCTGAAACCATAGCGTTGGTTAAGCGGCTTGGGTTGTGCTTGCAGAATCTTGTTCCTGTAAAAAAACTACCAACAAAAGCCAATCGTTTAGTGGTTACCATCCCAGCAGAGACGCTGCAAGCGCTTGGGGCTATGCATGAGTACGTTGCTTATTTGCAAAAAACATGTGGTAATCTGGCTGAGGGTTTACTTGATGATGAGCCACATCTTGGCAAAGCTTCAAAAATGGCTCTTAACACTTCGTTGCAAACAATGCGCGATGCGCTTGATGCAGTGAAAAAGTGCCAAGGTAATGAGGCGCGAAAAAGGGTCTTAGGTGTGCAAGAGCAGGTTAAAACCTTGAGTTGTATAGTTGATCGTATGCGTAATGACGCTTGCTTGAGGCATACATGAAAAAATTATTTATAGTGGCTGGCGAAGTTTCTGGTGACCGGATCGCTGGCTGGTATTTGAAAAAACGACTTGCTGATGAGCGGTGCTCTACCGAAGGTATTGGTGGCGATGTTGCTGTTGCTGCGGGGATGAAGCTGTATGAGCGGTTTGACGCATTAAATGTGGTCGGCGTCTTTGAGCTGGTCAAACACATTCCGCGGTTGCTTAAAAAAATGCATACGCTTGCAGCGCATATTCTAGCGAGCGGCGTTGATGAAGTTATTTTAGTCGATTTTCCTGGTTTTAACCTTCGGTTGGCTCGCTTACTTAAAAAACAACAGCTGTCATTGCGGATTGTTTATGTATCCCCTCCCCAATTATGGGCATGGGGTGCGTGGCGGATTAAAACGTTAAAACGGTTTACTGATGAAGTTGTGGTTATGTACCCGTTTGAGGTTGCATGGTATCAGCAACGTGGGCTAACGGTGCATTGGCTTGGTAGCCCTGTTGTAGAGCACATTGCTTCCTATGCACAGGCTCCTGTTGCGAAAGAGCCTGTGGTTGTTTTACTTCCGGCATCACGCATGAGCGAACTTGAAACAATGTTTCCACTCTTTTTGGCAACTATGGCGCGGTTGCGTACAATGCACCCAAAGCTTACGTTTGTTGTGCCGGTGCCACAGTCATTATGTCTTGATGATTATATGCGTATTGCACAAGCTAGCCATCGTTTGGCAATAGCTGAAACTATACATTTTGTCACCGATGAGCATGAAAAATTTCAAGTTTATCAGCGTGCTTGTGCCGCACTTGCCAAGCCGGGGA